>JAGXLC010000259.1 GCA_018334875.1 Bacteroidales bacterium
AAAAGATGAGGCATCGGAAGGATGGCCCACCTACCGGCATGATGCAAAACGGAGCGGCCACACGGACACAACCCTACCCGAAAACCTCACTCAAGACTGGAAGGCTGCCCCCGGAGGAAAATTAACCGCCCCGGTTATTGCCGGGGATCGTTTGTTTGTGGCATCTACTGACAGGCATGCGGTATACGGCCTTGATGCCCGTACCGGCGAGGAGTTGTGGAAGTTCACGGCCGGAGGCCGGATCGATTCCCCGCCTACCGTATATAAAGGTCTGGTACTTTTCGGTTCGGCCGACGGCAAGGTTTATTGTCTCCGTGCCTCCGACGGGGAAATGGTTTGGCGTTTCCGGGCCGCACCTGTTGACCGCCGGATTGTCTCCCACGGACAGCTTGAATCGGCCTGGCCGGTGCATGGTTCGGTTCTTGCCGAGAACGGGTCGGTTTACTTTGCAGCCGGACGATCCTCTTTTCTCGATGGCGGAATATATCTCTATCAACTTGATCCGCAGACCGGTGAAATGTTAACCCGCAAAATTATTGACAGCCGGGATGAGAAGACCGGCCATCAGCCGGAAAACATCATTGAAGGTTTTGAAATAGCAGTTGGTGCTTTGCCGGATGTGCTTTCCGGGAAGGAGGAATCCATATTCATGCGGCATAAACGATTCAGCCGGGATCTGGAGGAAAAACCTCCGGAAGTGCCGCATCTTTTCAGCTCTACCGGTTTTCTGGACGATTCCTGGTGGCACCGTGATTATTGGATTATGGGCACCCATATAAATTCGGGCTGGGGAGGATGGCCCCAGATGGGAAGCAGGGTGCCTTCGGGCCGATTGCTTGCGTTCAGCGATTCAACAATCTATGGATTCGGGCGCCACAGTTATGGCAGGCACGGTAGTCATGTCGGTATTGAGTCTTCGACCAACTGGGGTTACAGTGAACAAATGCATGATACGATCACTTATTACCGGTTGTTTAAAGCCTGCCAGAATCCGGAAACAGAAGACTGGGAAGCGTCTTGGAACAAGCGAATACCTCTTTTGGTAAGGGCAATGGTCATGGACGATTCAAAAATTTTTCTTGCCGGCCCGCCCAATGGCCAGGATATAAAAAATATTCCATCCGCACTTGAAGGCAAAGAAGGGGGACTATTGTATGTAGTATCTTCAGATGGGACGGTATCTCAAAAATACAAACTCGGAGCACCCCCGATTTTTGATGGCATGGCGGCAGCCTCAGGAAACCTTTATATATCAACGAAAGAGGGAGAAGTGGTATGTCTTAAAAGCCGTTAATGCCTTAATTTGGATGTAAAATCCATGAGGTTGGTGAAAATATAACAGGCGATAATGGTAAGCGACTGAAATTAAAATATTTATATCCAAAACTATTGAAATTGAGTATAAAAACCTCAAAGCCATGACAAACAAAAAGTATTCAAGACGAACCTTTTTAAAGAAAAGTGCACTCACCGGTCTTGGTATAGGACTGGCTGCAGGTGCGACACCGAATCTGGTTACCGGCTGCGCAAAAGGTGCCGGCAATCCTGCCATTCTGGGCGGTCAGGCTGTCCGGGATAAAGGCTGGCCGGATTGGCCTGTATGGAAACCGGATAAAGATGAAGAACGGATTATAGAAGTGCTTCGAAGTGGGGATTGGTGGCGTGGAGCGGGAAATGTGGTTGAAGAATTTGAGCAAAAATGGGCAGAAACCATAGGAGCAAAAAGATGTGTAGCCACTGTCAACGGGACAAATTCTTTGGTTATTTCTCTTTTCAGACTGGGTATTGGTCCCGGAGACGAAGTAATTGTACCTCCATATACTTTCATTGCCACCATTCAGTCTGTTCTGTTGGTAGGAGCCATGCCGGTTTTTGTTGATACCGATCCCGCTACTTTTCAAATAGATGCGGATAAGATTGAAGAAAAGATCACTCCCCGCACTGCCGCTATTCTGCCGGTACATATCCTCGGACTTCCTGCTGATATGGAAAAGATCATGAACATTGCCCGCCGGCATGATCTGTTTGTTGTGGAAGATGCCTGTCAGGCATGGCTTGCGGAGATAAATGATAAGAAAACGGGTACTTTTGGCCATGCCGGCTGCTTTAGTTTTCAGAATTCGAAGCATCTTCCCATTGGTGAAGGAGGGGCCATTGTGAGTGATGATGAAGAATTGATGGACCGGTGTTTTTCCCATCATAACAATGGTCGTTCTTATGGTACAGTTAGGAGTGAGCATGACAGTTACCCCTTTGTGGGAACCAACAACCGGATGACCGAATACCAGGCAGCGGTTGGGCTGGCCCAGCTAAAGCGTATGGAAGAACAAACAAAGCGTCGCGTGTCGAATGCAGAATACTTGCGCAATAAGATAAAAGACATTCCGGGAATTTTACCCTATGAATTGTATGACAATGTGACAAGGGCGGCATTCCATCTTTTCCCCTTTCGCTACAAAAAAGAGGAATTCCAGGGACTTCCCCGGCAAAAGTTCCTCAGTGCACTCAACGAGGAAGGAATTCCCTGTTCCGGAGGTTATTCCCCCCTGAATAAAATGTCCTATTTCAGAGATGCTTTTCAATGGAAAATGTTTCAACGAGTCTTTCCTAAGGACATGCTGGATTTTGACAGGTATGTGGAGCGGAACCAATGTCCTGAAAATGACCGGCTGTGTGAAGAAGCAGTATGGTTTTCTCAGAATCTCTTACTCACAGAGCAATCCGATATGGATGATATTGCCAGGGCAATTGAAAAAATTTATAACAATTCAGAAAAGATTAAAAAATCTGTTTGATGGATTCGGAAAGCATTTACGGTTGAATTTGTCTGTCAGATTTTTTATTTTTGGTGATGACCCAGATGAAAAAAGCTATGAAGAACTTTTCAATGTTCATTTCTTTAATGGCAATTTTTGTATCCGTCCGAGACGGGAAAAGTTCGGAAAGAGATTTTCCTTCTGATACAGACAGCCCCAATATTATCCTGATCTATTGTGATAATCTGGGTTATGGCGATATTGAACCTTTTGGAGCGGAGGTGAACCGGACTCCCAATCTGAATCGTATGGCCCGTGAGGGTCGTAGATTTACCCATTTCTGTGTCACTGCCGGTGTTTGTACTCCTTCCCGTGCCAGCCTGATGACTGGATGTTATGCCCAGCGTGTAGGTATGGATTATAACCCCCGTGATGGCAATGTCCTGCGACCTGTTTCTCCGTATGGGCTGAATCCAAACGAAATCACTATTGCTGATGTACTCAGAAAACAGGACTATGCCACAAAAATTATTGGTAAATGGCATTTGGGTGATCAACCTGAGTTTCTTCCCACCCGCCAGGGATTCGATTCATTTTTCGGCCTGCCTTACAGTGATGATATGACTGAAGCCACAGGGAAACGAATAGGTGACCGGCTAGGCGGCGCCCAGTGGCCTCCGTTGCCGTTAATGGAAGACGAAAGCATTATTGAGGCACCGGCAAATCGCAATTTGCTGACGCAACGAGAAACAGAGAGAGCCCTGGAGTTTATCGAGCAACAACAAGATCACCCCTTTTTTCTTTACTTACCACATAATATGCCTGGAAGTACACCCGAGCCTTTTGCGGGTCCGCGTTTTCAGGGTCGAAGTGCAAATGGACCGTGGGGAGACGTCATCGAAGAATTGGACTGGTCACTCGGACAGATATTGGATAAACTTGAGCACCTTGGTCTCGAGGGACAAACGCTGGTCATTTGGACATCAGATAACGGCGCCCCATTGGCCAGTGGTGTTAATCCTGATTCCCCGCATTACAGCCCAAGGCGAGGCAGTAATCTTCCCTTGCATGGCGAAGGATATACTACAGCGGAAGGGAGTTTTCGCGTACCCACAATCATGTGGTGGCCGGGTAAAATTCCGGCGGGAACGATATGCAATGAGTTGTGCACAACAATGGATATTCTGCCTACGCTGGCAAACCTGGCCGGGACCGAGCCACCTAAAGATCGCATCATTGACGGCCATGACATACGACCCCTTATGTTTGCCAGGTCAGGTGCCGAATCGCCTTACGAGGTCTTCTATTACTACCAGGGAAAACAATTGCAGGCTGTTCGCAGCGGCCGTTGGAAGCTGTTCCTTCCTGTAGACAATTTTTCCAGGCATCCGCACTTCGGATCAGAGGAAGAGGCAGAGCCATTGTTGTTTGACGTCGTGAATGATATCAGCTCATCGCTTAACGTTGCCGACCAGCACCCGGAAGTCGTTCAGCGGCTTATGGATTTTGCTGAAGATGCCCGTGAGGATTTGGGAGATAAAGGAATTATCGGAAAGAACGAGCGGCCCCATGGACATCTTGACAATCCGGGCCCGCTTCGATAAAAAAAGCTAGTTGAAAAAATAAAACCCATCAACAATAAAGTCAATTCAATAGTCATGACATCAACAAAATACTCAAGACGAACCTTTTTAAAGAAAAGTGCACTCACCGGTCTGGGAATCGGACTGGCAGCAGGTGCGACACCAAATTTAATGAGTAGCTGTGCAAAAGATGTATCCACCCCTGCTATTTTGGGAGGTCAGCCTGTACGCGAGAAAGGCTGGCCGGATTGGCCGATGTGGAAGCCAAAGCAGGATGAAGATCGGGTTATAGAAGTCCTGCGAAGTGGTGTATGGTCCCGTGCCGGTGTGGCTGATGAGTTTGAAGAAAAATGGGCCAAAACCATTGGAACAAAACGCTGCCTGGCCACCACCAACGGCACCCATGCCCTGATCACCGCCCTTCATGAGCTTGGTATTGGTGCCGGAGACGAGGTAATCGTACCCCCGTATACTTTTATAGCAACCATACAAGCCGTTATTATGAACGGTGCCATGCCGGTTTTTGTTGACACCGATCCCGCTACTTTCCAGATAGATGCCGGTAAGATTGAAGAAAAGATCACTTCGCGTACCATTGCCATTTTACCGGTACATATCCTCGGTCTTCCTGCGGATATGGAGAAAATTATGGATATTGCCGGTCGGCACGATTTATTTGTGGTGGAAGATGCCTGTCAGGCCTGGCTTGCGGAGATAAACAACCAGAAAGTGGGGACATTTGGCCATGCCGGCTGTTTTAGCTTTCAGAATTCAAAACATCTTCCCATAGGGGAGGGAGGGGCTATTGTAAGTAATGATGAGGAATTTATGGATCGCTGTGCCTCCTTCCATAATTTTGGTCGTCCTCATGGAGCGGAAGTCGAATCGGTGAGTGGTGGCTATATACGTGTTGGTAGCAAATGCCGGATAACCGAATACCAGTCTGCCATCGGCCTGGCTCAGTTAAAACGGCTGGAAGAACAAACAAAACGACGCGAATCGAATGCAGCATATCTTCGTTCACAAATAAAAGACATACCCGGCATTCTGCCTTATGAATTGTATGACAACGTTACCCGGGCGGTATTCCATCTCTTTCCCTTTCGCTATAAAAAGGAAGAGTTCCAGGGACTGCCGCGAAAAAAATTCCTCGAGGCGCTCAACGAAGAAGGGATTCCCTGTTCCGGTGGCTATACCCCCCTGAATGATATGCCCTATCTCAAAGATGCGCTTGAGTCGAAAAACTTTCAGAAAGTCTATCCGAAGGACATGCTGGATTTTAACAGATATGTTGAACAGAACCGGTGCCCGGAGAACGACCGGCTGTGTGAGGAAGCGGTATGGCTTTATCAGAACATGCTGCTCGGGGAAAAATCCGACATGGATGATATAGCCAAAGCCATTGAAAAGATTTATAACAACGCTGAAAAAATCAAGGGATGATGCAAAAAATCAAGAACAGTATTTTTCTTACATTTTTGGCCATTTTTGTTATCCTGTCTTTCTATGACGGGGAAGCATCAAATGAAGGAGAGGGAAATGCCGGAGGATGGGAAGCAGGGGTTGCCCATACAGTGATAACCCCGGAG
>JAGXLC010000260.1 GCA_018334875.1 Bacteroidales bacterium
CGCCGGCAATGAATATACGGCAGGATTACAGATGTTGGAGGATGTCAATGTTGGAGACTATGTATTGTTGCATGCGGGATTTGCCATTCAGAAGATCAGCGAAAAGGAAGCTGAAGAGACACTGCAATTGTTTCGGGAGATGGGAGAGCTGGATTGATGCGGGAGGAAGAACGACGGCACGACGGCACTATGGGGCGATTGGGCGATGGGGCGAAAGAACGCTGGAATGAGAAAACGGGAAAAGGGAAGACGAGAAGACGGGAAAACGGGAAAGGGAGAATAGTAGAATGGGAGAAAAGTGATGATTGAGAAAAATCTACAGCAGTAGAGACGTAATGCTTGCGTCTCGAAGATTGGGGAGCGAGAGTAAGACAGCACGACTACACGACGGCACGAAAGAACGAGGGAGAGATAGCGCGATGGGGCGAAAGAGGGATGGAATAAAACGAGAAAGGGAGAAGGGATAGGTAGAGACATGCCATGGCATGTCTTAGTGGGTCATGGCATGTCTTATTGAGCCATGGCATATCTCATTGATTGATATGAATGCAGGTGATTAATCTGGCAGATACCGGTTAAATATGAGAAAAAGAGAAGACATTGTACAACATATACGAAACAGATAAAATTCTAACAGTTATGATTGCAACGCTTGTTCATGTTTATGTAAAAGAGGAGTATATCGATCAGTTTATTGAAGCTACGATTGAGAACCACCAGGCTTCGGTGCAGGAGCCTGGAAATCTTCGTTTTGATGTTTTGCAGGACGATCAGAATCCTGCCAAGTTTGTTCTTTATGAGGCTTATGAATCGGAAGAAGCCGCAGCGGCCCACAAACAAACCGACCACTACAAAAAATGGAAAGAAACGGTGGCTGACTGGATGGACAAACCAAGAGAAGGTATCAAGCACCAGATTGTTGCACCTAAAGATAAATCGGCATGGTAGATCCGTTTCAACTGATCCATACACCCAATATCATTTTCGGTCCGGGTAAAATCAAAGAGTTGCCTGTTCAGGTCGGGAAATACGGGAATAACATACTACTCATACATGGCTCGGGGAGTTTCATCCAATCAGAAAAAGGTCGGGAGATCCTAGCTTCCCTTGATGACAATGGCTTCCGGGTATCAAAAGCAAGTGTAAGCCATGAACCCTCGCCGGCTTTAATCGATGGGATCGTGCAGGAAAATGTCTCCGAAAACATCGATACAGTCGTGGCTATAGGAGGTGGTAGCGTTCTGGATACCGGTAAGGCCGTATCGGCTATGCTTCCTTTGAATGAACCTGTGAAAGAATACCTTGAAGGCGTGGGCTCTAAAAAGCCTACCGGAGAAAAGGTGCCTTTTATAGCCATTCCCACCACCTCGGGTACGGGCAGTGAAGCCACTAATAATGCCGTTATTTCAGAAGTAGGAGAGAATGGGTTCAAAAAATCCCTTCGCCACAATAATTATGTACCGGATATTGCCCTGATTGATCCTGAGCTGGTGTTATCCTGTCCGACTGCGATTACTGCTGCTTCCGGAATGGATGCCTTTACACAGTTACTGGAGGCTTATGTATCTACAAAAGCCAGTGTTTTAACCGATGCCTGGGCCTGGGAAGGCCTGAAATCCGTTCATCGTTCCCTGGAAAAGGTGGTTCACGAGGGAGATAATCTTGATGCCCGCACGGACATGGCCTTTGCTGCTCTTATATCCGGGATGGTTTTAGCAAATGCCGGCTTGGGGCTGGTGCACGGCTTTGCTTCATCCATCGGAGGGCTTATCGATATGCCTCACGGACAGGTTTGCGGAACCCTTATGGCTGCGGTACATGAAAGCAATATAAAGGCTTTGAAGACAAACGATCCAGAAAGTCCGGCATTAAATAAATATGTAAAGGTGGGGGTTTTGTTTGCCGGAGAAACCTTACAGGAACAATCCGATGATTATTATCTGGATCAGTTTATTCGGAGATTGAATGATATGACCGAATCATTCGGTCTGGAACGCTTCAGCGGTTATGGCCTTACTGAATCACAGGCGGTTGAAATTGCCGAAGAAAAAACAGGAAATAAAAACAACCCGGTCAATTTTTCTGCGGAAGCGCGAAAAGATATTTTGCTGCGGAGACTTTAGAGTGTTTTATACACCAAAATTTGACATCGAGATTCCCGGAAAATTATTGCGATTATTTGGTGAAGCTATCCTTTCATTTTTGAAGGATATTGACGGGTATCAAATATGTCAGTGATATATATACATTCCTCACTAATGCGGTAAATTATTTTATACTTTCCTACTAATAATCTTCTATGCCCTAATCCAAGATATTCTAAAATAGGTTCTTCTTGACCTAAATAAGGCTGGGAAGCTAAAGTTTCAGATGTATCCAATATTTCATCTCTTATTTCATTAAGCTTCTCTTCAGTTACTTCTGAAGCTATGAAATCCAACGCTTCCTGAAGGCTTCTAATTGCCTGTTCGGTATAAGCAACACGCATTAACGGCTATGGTGTTGAGTGTAATCTTTAACCTCATTCTTTGAAAATAATTTTTCTGCCTTAATGTCTTCTTCTGATTGCAAGGCCCGGTTGTTTAATTTGGATTTTAAAGTATTTTCTTTTTCAACTTCAGCCCGTAGTCTTTCAAACAATTCATCAATAACTTTTTCATTAGCTTTGGAAAGATGGTTGTGTATAAAATCTCTTTTTTCAATAATATTCATGGGTCAATAATTTATAATAACATAAAAAAAACGCTTTTCAATATCCTTTTGGTTTACATTTAACAGAAATGTACCAGGTTTATTGCTTAACTGTTAATTTATGGAATTTGTAATTTATTATTCTGCCAATATTTCTACAACTTCATCATGTCCGTTTTCCCGGGCAAAATCAAGGGCCGTATCTCCGTCTTTGTCTTTAACGGTTTTGTCGGCCCCTGCTTCCAGTAATGTTTTAACGACTTCCGTCTGTCCTTCTGCGGCAGCAAACATTAAGGGGCTAAATCCTTCTTTTTTGTCGGTGTGATCGATTTCGGCTCCTGCATCTATCAGCGCTTGTACTGTTTCCGGATTGTCACCGCTGGCAGCATAAAGGAGCGCAGTGCGTTGGTTGGCATCTTGTTCATTCACATTGGCTCCTTCTTGAAGCAGAAAATCAACAATTTGTTTGTGGCCATTGTAGGCGGCGAGCATGAGCGCTGTATTGCCGTTTTGGCCGGTTGCGTTTACATCCATGCCATTATCAATGGCTTTTTTTACGGTATTAAAGTCTCCGTTGAGGGCAGCTTGAAAGTATTGTTGCTCTGATATTTGCTGCTGGGGTGTTGCTGTCTTTTCTTCCTGGCTTCTCTGATCCCCGTTTTCTGATTTCTGACTGTTGCACGCTGATATGATTACAATAGAAATCAGAGTTAATGTAATGAAGCTTAATTGTTTCATCTTACTTTGTTTTTGATTTTATGTTTTAAACATAAAATTTAATTTTTAAATTGCAATGATATGAACCAAATTTTTTATATTGTCAAAAATTATCAGCTTTTTTAGATGGTGTTTTTTCTGAAGAGCAAAATCAAAATATTCGTCAGATTTAAATTCAACAAAATTGAGATACATTGATGAATATCGCAATAAAGACCTGATAAGAAAACTGGTGAAACGGATTCGCCAATATAGTGACAGGGAATATAGGTTGATGGAAGTGTGTGGGACTCATACCATGGCCATTCACAGATTTGGAATTCCTGCACTTCTTCCTTCCAATATAACGCTTAAGTCGGGACCGGGTTGCCCGGTTTGTGTTACAGGCAAATCATATATTGATAAGGCCATTGCCTATGCCCGGATGGAGGATGTGATTGTCTGCAGCTATGGAGATCTTTTAAAGGTTCCCGGGACTTCCTCTTCACTTTACAGGGAAAAAGCGGCCGGATGTGATGTAAGGGTCGTGTATTCACTTACGGATGCATTGAAGATAGCCAGGGAAAATCCGTATCAGATGATTGTTTTTTTGGCTATTGGTTTTGAAACTACCGCTCCAGGCAGTGCAGTGGGTTTGCTTCAGGCCGAAAAGGAGGGCCTTGATAATTTCTGCCTTTTCAGTGCCCATAAATTGATGCCTCCGGCTATGGATGCCATTGTAGAAGACGGGGTGAAGATCGACGGGTATATCTGTCCGGGCCACGTAAGCACTATTACCGGCAGGGAAATCTACGAACACATCCCGGAGCAATATGGTCTGGCCTGTGTCATTGCCGGTTTTGAACCGCTTGATATTTTGCAATCCATATGGATGCTGTTAGATCAACTGAATAATCATGATCCCAAGGTAGAGATACAGTATAAGCGGGCAGTCAGGCCGGAAGGCAATATAAAGGCCAGGGAATACATGCAACAGGTCTTTGAGCCCCGCGATGACTGGTGGAGGGGACTGGGGATTCTCAAGAAAAGCGGTCTGGGAATCAGGGAGACGTATAATAAATACGATGCTGAGCATGTGATGCCTGTTGAGACCGAAACCGACGACTCCGACGGGGGGTGTATCTGTGGTGATGTTTTGAAAGGATTAAAAGAACCCGGGGATTGCGAACTATTTGGAATTTACTGCACACCGGCAAATCCGGCAGGAGCCTGCATGGTAAGTTCGGAAGGCGCTTGTCAGGCTTTCTATAAATACAAACGATATGAGTGAACAGATACTTTTAAGTCATGGAAGCGGTGGAGAGATGTCACATGAGTTGATAAAGAACATTTTTATCCGTCACTTTGACAATCAGATACTTTCCAATTTATCCGATTCTTCGGTTTTGGGGGTATGTCCAAGCGATTTGGTGTTTACCACTGATTCTTATGTGGTAGATCCTATATTTTTTCCGGGAGGTGATATCGGTAAGCTTGCTGTTTGCGGCACAGTCAATGATCTGGCTGTATCCGGTGCCGACCCGGTATATCTGAGTGCAGGTTTTATAATAGAGGAAGGGATGGAGATGGAAACATTGGAAAGCGTTGTGAAATCAATGGCAGAGGAAGCCTATAATGCAGGTGTTCAGATTGTCACCGGGGATACCAAAGTGGTGAACAAAGGGAAAGCCGATCAGTTATTTATCAATACAAGCGGTGTCGGATTTTTAAATCCAAGATCTTATAATATCAGTTCCGGCAATGAAATTAAGAAAGGAGACAAAATCATTATAAACGGGTATACCGGAGATCATGGCATAGCAGTTTTGGCTGAAAGAGAACATCTGAACATTGATTCGCGAAAAATACAGTCGGATTGTGCTTCGCTTAATAAGCTAATTTCTAAGATCGTAAGAAATATAGAGGGCATAAAATTCATGAGGGATCTGACCCGGGGAGGCCTCGCCACAGTGCTTTGCGAGATCAGCCGTGCCAGTTACTACGGGGTAGAAATTGAAGAAAGCTCCATACCTGTTCGGGAAGAGGTAAGAGGCATATGTGAGATGCTTGGCATGGAGCCCATTTATATTGCCAATGAAGGTAAGTTCATTACCATCGTTGACCGGGATGAAGCTGATGATTTGCTGGCTCTTATGCGTACTGAAAAGCTGGGCCAGCATGCTGCCATTATTGGAGAGGTTGTGGATGAACATCCGGGCAGGGTGGTTATGGAAACCGAAATTGGAGGCACAAGGATTATTGACATGCTTACGGGGGAGCAGTTGCCGAGGATATGCTGAGGAGCAATGATTGAATGCTTGTCCACCGAAACGAAGTGGAGGTGGGCTTGTCCACACGCTGTCGCTGAAGCTTTAGCGTAAGCCACCGAAACGAAGTGAAGGTGGGCTTGTCCACACGCTGTCGCTGAAGCTTTAGCGTAAGCAACCGAAACGAAGTGAAGGTGGGATTGGGCGATTGAATGATTGGATGATTGATTGATTGAATACATGAACAGCGTAAAAAGATAA
>JAGXLC010000261.1 GCA_018334875.1 Bacteroidales bacterium
AAAGGCTCAAGGGATTTCCATTTTGAGAAGATCTCCCATGAACTGGAAGAAAAGATGCACCAAACCGTGCTGGAGATCGACCTGGATGCCCTGGTGCACAATCTGAACCATTTTCGTTCCCTGCTCCAACACAATACGCGCCTGATGGTGATGGTCAAAGCCTTTTCCTATGGCAGCGGTACCTATGAGATTGCCAATCTTCTTCAATATCAAAGAGTGGATTACCTGGGAGTGGCTTTTGCCGATGAAGGGGTAACTTTGCGGGAAGCAGGTATAGCTCTGCCCATTATCGTCATGAACCCTGAAGAAGATGGTTTCAGAATGATGATCGATTATGAGCTGGAGCCCGAGATTTATCATTTTCATGTGCTGGAGCAGTTTAACAGAGTGGTATCTGCCACCGGCAAAGAGGAGTACCCCGTGCATATCAAGCTGGATACCGGCATGAACAGGCTTGGGTTCAGGGACGTGGAGGTCGGTGAGCTGATAAGCCACCTGAAGCAAGCCAAACATCTGCGGGTCCATTCGATCTTCTCTCATCTTGCAGCCAGTGATGAGGCGGAGCAGGATGCCTTCAGCCATGAGCAGATAGGCCTGTTCGATGAGCTGAGTACTAGGATATCCCGGGAAATGGGCCATCCGGTTATACGCCATATACTGAATTCGGCAGGCATTGAACGATTCCCGGATGCACAGTTTGATATGGTGCGACTGGGCATTGGCCTCTATGGTATTGGAGCGACCGGCCAGGATAAACTGCGCAACATTTCCACATTTAAGAGCACAGTAACCCAGGTCAAAGAAGTGAAGAAAGGCGGAACCATCGGATATGGCCGCTCGGCAAGGGCTGAGCATGACCTGAAGATCGCTGTCATACCGGTTGGTTATGCCGATGGCTTTAACCGGGCTCTGAGCAATGGGGTCGGGCGTCTGTACATCAATGGCTTTTATGTACCCGTTATCGGCAGCATTTGTATGGATATGTGCATGGCAGATATCACAGGATGCGACATTAAGGAGGGCGATGAAGTGATCGTTTTTGGGGATGAGATCCCGGTGGGGGAACTGGCCGATAAACTCAATACCATTCCCTACGAAATTTTTACAGGCATCTCCGAAAGAGTCAAACGCGTATACTTTCAAGAATGACTTTCAACTTATTTTTTTGAAAACGTTTTCATTCGCGCCCGTAGAAAATTTGGGATTTTTCTATTAAACAAATGTGCTTGAATCTAGTGGGTTATAATGAAAGTGGCGTAAATTCAGCTTCCTGGACTATTGATGTTTTGTCAATAAATCCTTAATTTTGTCTGGCTTATTCAGAGTATATTGAATAATTGTGATTTTTAAACCTTAAAAAATTGGTTCATATGGCTAAACTCAAACTTGCCATCAACGGCTTTGGTAGAATTGGCAGAAGCGTATTCAGAATTGCTGCCGAGAGAGAAAATGTAGACATTGTAGGTATTAATGACATTACCGATACAAAGACTTTGGCCCATTTGTTGAAGTACGATTCCAACTATGGCAGATTTAACGGAACTGTTGAACAGCAGGATGAATATCTGGTGGTCAATGGTAAAAAGGTAAAGGTCAGCGCTGAAAAGAATCCTGCCCAAATACCATGGGACGAGACACCCGACGTGGTGGTTGAATCTACCGGCGTATTCCGTAAGCGGGAAGACAAGAAAGGTGGATATGGCGATCACCTGAAGAATGGCGCCAAGAAGGTTCTGCTCACTGTTCCTGCCAAGGATGAGATCGACCGGATGATTGTGCTGGGTGTAAACGACAATGACCTGAAGCCTGAAGACGAGTGTGTCTCCAACGCTTCCTGCACCACCAACTGTCTGGCTCCTGTAGTGAAAGTGCTCAACGATGAGTTTGGCATCGAGCATGGCTTGATGACCACCATCCACTCTTACACCGCCGACCAGAATCTGCAGGATGCCCCGCACAAGGATCTGAGAAGAGCACGTGCTGCCGCACTCTCGCAAATCCCAACTACTACTGGAGCTGCCGGTGCCGCAGGAAAAGTGATTCCCGATCTCAAAGGCAAACTCGATGGCAAGGCTGTACGTGTTCCCACCCCTACAGGATCGCTGGTTGATTTTACGGCCCACCTGAAGAAGGATGTGACCATCGAGGAAGTGAATGAAGCCATGAAGAAGTATGCTGAAGGCGAGATGAAAGGTATCCTCGGATATACAGAAGATCCGATTGTGTCGGCTGACATTGTGGGTGATCCCCGTTCTTCCATCTTCGATGCCCAGAGCACTATGGTTATGGCAGGTCACATGGTAAAAGTTGTTTCCTGGTATGACAATGAATGGGGCTATTCGGAGCGCGTAGTAGACCTGGCTGAAAAGTTGATCCAATAAAGTATAATTTTCCGTCCAGATCATGAAGCGGGACACGCCTCGGCATGTCCCGCTTTTTGTGCGCCCTGCATGCGCAAGTTCTTTAAGGTAAGAGTCCTGAACGGGCCGAGTTGACAGGAACCGTTAGTCGAGGGCAAGACAGTGACCGCGAGGTCCCTATTGAAGGAAGCCTAAGACAAATAGATGTCCCCACGAACAGGAACGGGATACAAGGCCTACTTTGGAGGCAACGCTGCTATAGAAGCGGAAGCGATATTGCGGCGTTTAAGGCTGAATAGGTTATTGTGCGGTGAAAGGGTTAAAAAGTAAAATCTGGGTCTTCCGGGAATAATTTTATAAATTCGGGAATTCAAACCCAAAACCCATGATTATGAAACGGACATGTAGGATCGCCTCATTCCTTTTAATATTGGTGTTTTCCTGTTCCCAGGCCCGGGCCGATGTTTCCTTTGAGCAATATTTCAAGGATCAGACCATGCGGTTGGATTATTTTCACACCGGCACTGCAACCGAAGAACACTTTTCTCTGGACCAGATGGTGAATGATGGTCCCTGGGCAGGAAGCAAACAGCAGTTGGTCGATGACCTGAGGCTCGGAAAATATTTCTTTGAGATACAGGATCCCCGGAGTGGGAAAGTGATTTATTCCAGGGGGTATTCGAGCATTTATGGTGAATGGGAAACCACTGCGGAAGCCAAAAAGGAGTGGGGTGTCTTTCATGAATCAGTGCGCTTCCCCTGGCCTGCCCAAAAGGTGAAGCTGGTGATCTATAAGCGCAACCAACAGCAAAAATTTGATCCGGTATGGCAATACATGGTGGATCCCAATTCCCGTAAGGTCAATCCTGCCCCGTTGAACACCCCTTACGGGGTATATGAAGTGGCCGTGCATGGGAAGCCCCAGGAGAAGGTGGACATTGTTCTTTTAAGTGAAGGTTATACACAGCAGCATATGGATGAGTTCCGGGCCGATGCCGACAAATTTGCCCGGGCCTTGTTTTCAACAGAACCTTTTGCTTCCCGGAAGGAGGATTTCAATATACGCGCGGTGAAAGTGCCGGCCCCCAACTCAGGACTGAACCATCCCCAGCAGGATATATACAACCGCTCGGCCCTTTCGGTTAGCTATGGGGCTTTTGGCTCACAACGCTATGCCCTTGGTTATGACAACAAAACCATACGGGATGCAGCTTCCACGGTGCCCTATGAGTTTACCGCCATACTTATGAACGACAGCATTTATGGCGGGGGAGGCATCTACAAGCTCTATATTACCGCAGCTTCCGACAATGCCTTCCATGATTACCTTTTTGTCCATGAGTTCGGCCACCACTTTGCTTCCCTGGCCGATGAATATTATACCTCTGCTACGGCTTATGAGATGGGTAGTCAGGTTGTCGAGCCCTATGAGTTGAATGTCACTACTTACATGGATAAAGACAAGATCAAATGGGGGGATCTGATTCGGGAAGATACACCTTTACCCACTCCCTGGGGGAAGGAGAAATTTGACGATCACAGCAACCGGATCCAGGAGAAACGGCAAAAGATGCGAGATGCGAGGGTGAGTGAAGACAAGATGGAACAGTTGTTCAACCAGCAGCGTGAATGGGAGGAGGACTATCTCTCACAAATACCCCATGCCGGTGATGTAGGCGCCTATGAGGGGGCTATGTATCACAGCAAGGGAATATACCGTTCCGAACCTAACTGCATCATGTATACCCGCACCGATCATTTCTGCGCCGCCTGTCAAAGGGCTATCAATATGGTGATTGATCAGTATGCGGAATAGTTGGGGACCGTTACCTAATTTTGAATGCCTATGGGACTATTTCGAAAGAAAAAAAAGAAACGGGAGCTGTTGGATTACGACGGCAACCCCTTAAAGGTGGGCGATAAAGTGATGTCGCTGCGCTATGATCTGGGCAAATGTGTGATCGTTGAAGGCGAATACGGGATAGAGTATGAATCGCTGGAGACGGGGAAAAGAGTAAGGTATGCCTGGATGATCGACGCACACACCGAGAATCAGAAAGTCAGAAAGCTGGAGGAAGATTAAATCCCGCGGGATCGGGCATCTTACATAATAGGGATGACGGGATCATATTTTTATACCCAGGACAATCACGTCATCCACCTGAAAATTATCGCCCTTCCATTTTTTAAACTGCTCTTCAAGCATTAGTTTCTGCCTGTCCATGGGCAGGTGCTGGATGTCTCTGAGCAGGTGTATAAAATTGATGGGCTTGAATTTTTTGTGATCGGGCCCACCCAGTTGATCTACGTATCCGTCTGAGAAGAGATAGAGGGTATCGCCGGATTTGATTTCAAGCCGGTGGTTGGTGAAAGAGGATTTTTCCGTATGATAGATGCCCACAGGCATGCGGTCACCGCTGAATTTTTCGAACACACCGTCGCGAAAGACATACAAAGGATTGAAAGCTCCGGCAAAATCTACCAGTCCATTCTCCAGATCGATCACGCAAAAGGATATATCCATTCCATCTTTGGTAAGGTCACGCTTGCCGGTTTGGTGCAGGGAATTTTTAACCGTCTCGCGCAACCGGTTTAATATCATGGCTGCGTTTTCAGGTGTGCCCTGGTGATTGCTAACAATTTCATTAAGAGAAGAGATGCCGAGCATGCTCATGAAAGCCCCGGGAACCCCATGCCCCGTGCAATCTGCTGCCGTCACGTAGATCCGTTTCCCAAGGGTGTGAATCCAGTAAAAATCACCGCTGACAATGGAACGGGGCTTAAAGAGTATAAAATGGTCGGAGAATGCCTGGCTGAATTGTTCTTCTTTGGGCATCAGTGCGGTTTGTATGCGCCGGGCATATTCAATGCTACCTGTTATCTCCATATTTTTTTGCTCAATGGTATTTTTTTGTTCGAGAATGGCATCCCGCTGGGTGGTGATCTCACTTTTCTGCTCTTCGATGGTGGCGGTCCGTTCCTTTACGGCCTCTTCCAGCAAACGCTTGTCGTGCCGCAGTTTTTTTTCGTGTAGTTTGATGACCATGAAAAACAACCCGCTGATCGACACAGCCAATATGCCGTAGAAAAGGCGGGTCTCTGTAAATGGAGGAGGCACATGGTAATTGATCCTTCCGGTTTCGCTTACCTGTCCCCAAAGATTACGGGCCCGGACCCGTACAGTATACTCGCCTTTCTGGGTAAATATCCGGATGGTGGGGTCAGGTGACCATTTCGACCAGTCATTCATTAATCCCTCGATCCTGTATTGATATTGAGTGGAATTTTTCCTGATGTATTGGGGGGCAGCAATGCGGAAGACCAGTGGGATGTTTTCTTTTTCTATCTCCATATTCTGCTGCTGGACATAGTATTTCTTGCCTGAGCGTATGGAGGCAAAAAAGACTTTAAAACCGGTTTGATCCGGTAAGCCATCATTAAGATTGATCCGGTATACCTGGTTGTCGGCAATGATCCACAGGTGATTATCGGAATTAAGCGATATATCCTGGATGTTGTCGAAAAGCCTGAGGTAGCGGGAGAGGCTATCCCTT
>JAGXLC010000262.1 GCA_018334875.1 Bacteroidales bacterium
CAGCTTCAAGGGAACTGGTGTTTCTTCCCTCCCGCACCCCTGGCTCCGGCAGTTGCCGGATGTATCCACCCGCCATAACCTCTGAAGTTATTGCATCTTTATTAATATTTTCCCACCAACCTTTAATTTCATCGTGCGCGGGTTTTCTGCCAAACAATGCAAATCTGCCAACCATCTCTCTTAATACCATACCTTAGCCTCTCTACAAACCGCTCACCCCTTTAGGGGCCAGGGGTGAGCGAGGGAGCAATCCTCCAACATCTCACAACCTTTACCTTATTCTCTCCACCACTTCCTCGATATCCTCAAACACCTCATAATTCTTAACCCGCAACACCCGGATTCCATACTCTTCCATTTCACCTGTTCTTCCAATGTCGTATTTCTTTTGCCCGTTATGTATTTCACCATCTATTTCAACCACCAGTTTGGCCTTATGACAATAGAAATCTTCAATGAAACGCCCGATCGGATGCTGTGGCTTAAATCGGACTCCCAGTTGTTTGTTCCTCAGCTTTTCCCAAAGCATATTTTCCGCCCCGGTCATGTTTTTTCTCAGGCTTTTTGCCCTTTGAAATATTTCCGGCCGGGCATTGTAAAACATGCTTCTCTCAATGGTGTGTTTTTTCATAGATTATTGGTTTAATCTTCAGTATTCCCTCGCTCACCCCTGGCCCCTAAAGGGGAATCCCGCCCGCCATCACATCTAAGGCTTTTTATCTCTTCATATATTTTCTAAACTTTCCTTCTCTCGCGCGTGGGTTTTCTACCGGCTGTTACCTTTCTCACCCCTCTATCCCTTGGAACCAAACCTTTCCTCTTCTACAGACTAAATGCTCCTTCAGGGGTTAGGGGTGCGCGCGGGCCGGCCCCACCCCTCCTCCACCGTCAACCCGTAAAGATCATATACCATCTCATCGATCTCCGCCTCCAGGGCGCTGATGTTGGCGTTAGGAGCGTGTTGTTTATGTTCTTTCACATCCTTCTTATTGCGATAAACATACCTGTCAAACTCATTCTCATCGAACACGAACCAGTTGTTCAGATCGGTCACCACCAGTTGCCTGATGTGGATGTTTTCTTTGTCGATTCTTTCGTGCAGGTAATACCGAATCAGCTCGTGCACGGCCTTGGCATCGAGGTTATCCGTTGAAGGCATCTCCGTCTGGTTGCCGGGTTTTTTTGTTTCTATAAGCACGGCCGGAGCGCTTTCGGGTTTTTTGTCGCTGTGGATTACCAGATCGGTTCGCTCCCTCGTATTGATGAAATGTTTCCCCTTGTACCACGTATCGTTCAGGAAGGTGTTCAGCAGGTTCTTATGGTACTCCTCGGATTCGTACGGGTTCATATCGGAAAGCATCTTTTGCAGGTTGGTTTTGAACCGCTCCATCTCCTGCCTGCTGATCTTTTGTTTCAGATAGGCTTTGTTGAGCGATTTGCGGGGTGTGAGGATGTCCATATTGTTATCTCCAGAACTAAATATTTGAAAAAATTTGACCTGCTCCGTTCAATTATCCCAGGATTATTTCAAAGGTAATAAAAATGGAGGGAATTTAATTTTTTTATCTGATTTTAGCCCAGCCGGGGATGCCATCTATTTTCATCCATCCAGCCTTCCCCGGGTACTGGAAATCTGTTTTTATGAAAGAAAAAAAATTCCAGAATCATCCTCAGAGAAACCAATAAAATCAATTCAGCCTTTGAGCTGCTCAGGTGGGCATTTAACAGTACCATAAGAACAAAACACACAGCAGTCCCCTTGTTGAGGTTTTAGCAGTGTATGGCAATTCTCACACTCGTAAAAATGCTGACAAGCATTCGCAGGCATTTCTTCTTCTTTTTGATGCCCACAGTTCGGGCACGTTATGACAGAGTTATATTGGATTTCCATAATCATATACTTATTTTTATTCCAGTGATGTTGACCTCTTCCGGGAAATTGACCCCGGGGGTCAATAACTGCCATACTGGCATTTTGACCCCCGGAGTTATTTCCATAACTTCTGGATCTGTTTTAACACAAAAAGCTAACTCAGATCTTTCTTTTTTTCTTCAAATTCCTGCTTATCGATCTCACCCCTGGCATAGCGTTTTTTTAACACATCAAGGGCAGAATCTCTTTTTACGGCTGCCGGCGAGGTGCTATGCATCGTTGCTCTTACTATGAGCCAGATAATGAGGCCGATAACAATGAGACCGATGATCCAGCCCCAACCCATTCCATGGCCGAAGCCTTCCATTATACAATTATTGTATCCTCCTGTTAATCCGTACATCATCATTCACTCCTTTCTTTCCCTTTTCTTATTGTTTATATATTTTGTTTATACCAAAAATACAACTTAAATATTGATGGTGTTTTACAGAATTATGACTAAGATTTGCAAACTGATGAGGAGTATAGAGAAGGCCTTACAATTGGGGTAAATCGGACTAGTACTTCCGGAAGCAATGTAACTTTAGGTACCATATATAGCAAGGCTGAGGGTGAAGTGGGGCCGGCTATTATGATCTCAGGGATGCACAGGATTAGTAACAATTTTACACTGCTTTTAACAATTATTAAATCCTACTTTTGGATTAAAATAAAGCCCATTTAACGAATTGGCAGAGATTTTGTATTATATATTGATGGATTTAACTGCTTATTAAAACTATGGAGAAACCCGCAATTTTAATTGCAGATCCTGATGAGCATAGCAGACTTTTGCTTGAAGAAATGTTTCAGATGATGTCCCAATACTCAGAAAATTATCAGGTATTGTCGACTTCTTCTGGAAAGGAAGCAATCCATTTTTGTCATGCATATAAGATCAAGCTTATCTTTACTGAAATACGTTTAAAGGATATGGATGGTTGGCAGCTAACCCAAAAGGTCAACAAGTTGTATCCTTCAATACCCATTATCATTCAGACTGCCGTTATAACGGATGATATTGCACAAATGGTAAGGAATTCGGAAGCTGATAGTTATCTTGCCAAGCCCATCAATATTTATAAGATGCAAAAGAAAGTTCAGAGTGTTTTGTAAATATCCTTTTCTTTTTAAAAAGTAAAGTCTTTTACTCTTAGCAATATATATTTAACAAAATATGAATATTTTCAAAAAATCTTTTTAGATTTACACTCAATTTATTTCAACCAATTGGTAATTAAAACTTTTATAAAATGACAAAAGCAGACATAGTAGACAAAATCTCCCAAAAGACTGGTATTGAAAAGATCGTTATTGAAAAAATAGTCGAAGGCTTCATGAAGACCGTAAAAGAATCCATGATTGGTGGTCAAAACGTTTATTTAAGAGGATTTGGAAGTTTCATAGTTAAGAAGCGTGCTCAGAAGAAAGCACGCAACATTTCTAAAAATACTGAAGTTGTTATTCCAGAACATTATGTTCCTTCGTTCAAACCATCTAAAAAATTTGCCAATAGGGTTAAAGAGAATGTGAAATAAAACATTAGTTTTTAATTAACCGTTTATAATTTTCTTTGATCTCCTTAATCCGCTCTTCCTGTTTTTCTTCCGGGAATTTCTCTTTGACCCTGGCCTTTTGCCCACTCTGTAGTTCATAATCTCCATCGACGTTCATTTCTACATCAGGCATACCTTCACTTACAGTAGCCTTCACAAACCCATTGCCATAGTCTCCTTTTACATTGGGTGTGGCTCCGGGAACCATTTTAACTCCGTTTACCACTCCGAAATCAAATTCCAGTTCATATAAAAAATCAAAATATTGTGCTCTCCTTTATGGTATTGGGAGTTTAGAGCCAACAATCCGAAACACAAAACCTCCCGTTAAAATGAAGGAGCTTACTGCACCTCAGTTCGCAGAGGTCGTGGAGAAGTCCAATGGCACCTGTATTATACCCATGGGTGTGCTTGAATAACACGCCCCCGTTTACCTCTGGCTTCCGACGTCATCCAGGCACGGGAAATTGCCAAAGAGCCGATGAACGAGTACAGCACTGATAAAAAGATCTTGTCTGTTCCAACGGGTAAATGTCATTGAATCACAAATATAAAGCCACAGAAGGAAAAACTTCCGCATCCTTCTATGGCCTTTGGTGATTCCTATAAAATGCTTCAGGCTAAACTTTTTCCTTCCATGCCCACAATCCGGCGCCGGGATTGGAAATGTAATAGACCTGTTCACCGTCAGGCATCTCATTATACCCTTCTTTCATACGTTGTGGCGGATACTTTTCCATCATGGCATCTAAATCAGCATACTGGAAATTGACCGACTCGATTTCCTCTTTTGACAGCTTACCGGCGCAGAAGGTAATGGAAAAACGGTTCTCTGAAGATCCGTGTATCAAATGAGCAGCGACGCTCAGGTTTTGCTGAAGGTCCCTGTTGTTTTTCGTTAACTCAAGAACCCGGGGCGTACCTACATATCCGTACTTTCTGATCAAACGGTCATGGGTCGGATCTTCTCCGAATTTTTTGACTCCCGGAGCCAGAACGATGAGTTCTCCTCCATCGGCAATGGCCATTCGTGTTCTGTAAATGCTTTTATTCCCCAGCCACGTGCTTTCATATTCTTCCGGATCCAGATATACCACTACTTTCTCCAACGGTTTTTCCAGCATGGTGAAATTTACATTGATCGATAGTTCGGCTGCTTTCTCAAAACACTTCATGTCGTTACCGATATATAACCCCCGCATAACCATCTCACCGTTGCTGTCTCTATCCATTACGGTGAGTATATAAACGATGGGCAAATGATTTGTGAAATTCCGGGAAGCATAGTTCAGCACATCCCTTACCGGTGTTTTCGCCCGTCCCATCATCCGTTCCATACCATAAACAGCTCCCAGAAAATGGCTTTTGTTGATGCCTTCACTGCCTCCGGTACCTACAAAGATGTTTTTGTTAAAATTGGCCATTCCTGTTACCTCATGGGGTACCACCTGGCCAATAGAAAGGATCAGGTCGTGGTCTCCTTCAACCAGCATTTTATTTACCTGGGCCGGCCAGGAATAATCAACTTTTCCTTCGGAGATTTTCTTCAGGTATTCGCCGGGCACTTCGCCCACGTTAACAACGTCATTGCGCCAGTCGTGCACATGGAAAAGGTCTTTGGGCACATCTCCGTACATTTTATTGATCTGTTCCTCAGTCATCGGGGCGTGAGTACCTAAGGCAGGCAATACGTCTGTTAACCGGTCCTGAAAATAATCATGGGTAAGCTGCGTGATCAACCCGCCTTCTGAATGCAAACGGGTATAATCGGGAGGGATGGCCAACACCTTTTTCTTTGCGCCCAATTGATCGAAAGCCGAATACAATCCTTCCCGAATGTCTTCAACCGTTAGTGCTTCCTTTTCCGAACCTTTTTCGAAATAGATCCTGCTCTCTTTATCAGAATATTTGGTAGTCTTCAGCTTATCGGCCGGTTTCATATTTGTTAAACCACCCACCACGTAAGCGGGTAACATGGTAAGGCCAGCGGCTGCCGCAGCGGAATTCTTTAAAAAAACCCGTCTGGAAATCCTGGAATGGTCATTTTCTTTACTCATGGCTAAATGGTTTTAAATGAATAAAACAATGAGAAAGATATAAAAAATAGATGAATTTTTTATGGACTGGGTTTGATTTTATCCAGAAGAAATGATTATAATCTGTCCCCTAAGTTCTCCGTGTCCCTCCGTGACCTTCTTTGTGTTCTCAGAGGTTAATATTATATATTTGAACCACAGAGTTTCACAGAGAACAAATATGGAGTAACACAGAGGTAATTTATAAGAATTATTCCTGTTTAGAAGTAGGCACGATCCGATCGAATGCAAGGCCGCTTGAACCCTCACCTCTGCCTGTTTTTTTCCGGACCCCCAGCCAGTTGATAATTTTTCCCTGATACCACCTGGTCCGCTGAAATGACCGGCTTACCTGGA
>JAGXLC010000263.1 GCA_018334875.1 Bacteroidales bacterium
TAGAAGAGGAAAGGTTTGGTTCCAAGGGATAAAGGGGTGAGAAAGGTAACAGCCGGTAGAAAAACCCACGCGCGAGAGAAGGAAAGTTTAGAAAATATATGAAGAGATAAAAGGCCTTAGAGATTATGACGGGCGGGATTCCCCTTTAGAGCCTGTCCCGATTATTTATCGGGAGGCCAAGGGCGTGGGAGGGAAGAAACAAAGATTAACTTATATTATCATAATACCATGAAAAGAAGCAACATTGAAAAGAAGATGTTCTATGAGGCATCGTCTGAAATATTCCGAAGGGCTTTGATATTGAGAAATAAGATGACACAGGCGGAAAAGCTGCTTTGGGAACACTTAAGGAAGAAAAAATTGGGCGTAAGATTTAAGCCACAGCATCCGATCGGGCGTTTCATTGCAGATTTCTACTGTCATCAGGCCAAACTGGTGGTTGAAATAGATGGTGAAATACATGACGGACAAAAGGAATACGACATAGGAAGAGCAGGTGAAATGGAAGAGTACGGAATCCGGGTGTTGCGATTTAAGAATAGTGAGGTGTTTGAGGATATCGAGGGAGTGGTGGAGAGGATTCAAGAAATGTTGTGAGATTTTCCCGCGCGCTCACCCCTAACCTCCCGATAAATAATCGGGACAGGCTCTAAAGGGGAACTCGGTCTGTAGAGATAGCAGGAGTTTGGTTCCAAAGGGTAGGGACTTAGAAAAGCAAAAACCGGTGGAAAACCCGCGCGCGATCATATTAAAGGTTGGTGGGGAAATATTAATAAAGATGCAATAGCCTCAGAGGTTATGGCGGGCGGGTCCATCCGGCAACTGCCGGAGCCAGGGGTGCGGGAGGGAAAAGCACCAGCGCCCTGGAGGCCGATATTGATGAGATGGTGTATGATCTTTACGGGTTGACGGAGGAGGAGCGGAAGATTGTGGAGGAGGGGGTTTAGAGTATAATCTCTTTACAAATACTTTGTGGAAAAATAAAGATTGAGATTGAAAAATTTCTTAACCATTTAATAAACAGCTAATCAGAAACAATAGTTTACAATGATTTGAATAATGATCGATAAAATATAAAATATAAAATATAAACTATAAACTATGGAAAAAGGAAAAATATATAAAGTTGATAAAGATAGTATTAACATAGATTATTATGATCATTATTTTGCTTTCCTATACGATCATAAAGACTTGAGTCTAGTCTAAAAAGGCTCTTAGCGGCTGTTTTTAGCTAATTGTACAGAAGCTATCTACTGAATTTCAAGTATCTACTAAAGCCGCTTAGAGCCTTATCAGCCAATATCTGGCTTTTTATACCGGACTCTTAATTTCAATTTATTGAAATTTGCTATAATGGAATTTCTTATTCCGTTATCATAAAAATTCTCGCAATAAATGCAGCATTTTTGGGGAACATTATACATTAAAATTCTTTCGACCTGAAGCCTTCCGGGTTCATCACGGCAATGTTTTTCCCTGACTGGGAGAGCACCAGCAGCCCGTGTTTTTCGGCAAGCTTATAACTGTCCGAAGAAACGCGCATTCCTGCAACAGCGCCAATGATCTTTTTATCTGCATATTCATGAAACAATTGCCTGAAATGGGGTAGCTTGCGTTCTATAAAATAGGTAACATCGTTCGGGTGGAGGTTGTACTTTACTTCAATAATAACGGAATATTCGGCGTTGTGGAGGATGATGTCAAATTTACCTTTGAGTTTTTTTGAAATAATTGTTCTGTCAAGGCTGCTAATTGATTCATATTCATAGCCAAAGATAGAATTTTTACGCTGAAGCGCACTTTTAAAAAATTCCTCAGCAATCTCTTGATCAGTTTCAGATACATGACCATAAAGTTTTTCTATCTCCTCAATCCTCCGATCAAAAGATTTATACTTCTCAAAAATCTCCCTAATAGAAGTGGATTCACCCGATCTGAAAAGCGGCTCGCTGGTATGATTCTGATCTTTTTTGCTCATATCTTTCAGAGATTTTTTAAAAATAGAAAATATTCCCTTTGCAATCAAAGGTTAAACGCAGGAGCGGCGAAATATATTTTTGGGGGATTGATGTCAAGATGAAATAATGTATTAAATATCAGAAAAATTACCAAAAATCCTAAAAAAATATATATATTCCACTATAATTGCCAAGTTTTACATTCAATAATGAACATTCTCTGTGTTCCTCAGTGGTTACCTCTGTGTTCTCTGTGGTTAAAAACTAAACCATAGTGATTCACTTAGCATAAATACAGATTATTGCATAACTGTCCTCTGTCCGATATCAGGGCTGTTCTTACTTCTCCAATGCCCCCCGTATCGTTCTGGAGTATTTCCCCAAAATGCTTATTCAGCCGTTATTTCCCACCGGATATCCTCATAGGTCTTCGGTCCGATGCCTTTCACATTTTTTATTTCATCTATATCACCAAAGGGCCTGGCATGGATGATCCGTCCTGAAAGTACCTCTCCGATACCATCCAGGCTTTTCAGCTTAGAACGGGAAGCGGTATTGATGTTGATATCTCCGGAGGAAGTGAGATCATCCGTCTGGAAACCGCTGCTGCTTCCGGCGGTTATGTAGTCCTCGATTCTTGACAGGGTAACATCCCCGATGCCTTTGGCCCGGGTCAGATCGTCTACGCTGCTGTAAGGCCGGGCATCAATGATGGCCTGAGCTTTTGCAGGTCCTATCCCATAGAGCTGATCCAGCTTGCTTTTCGAGGCGGCGTTGATGTTGATCTTGTCCTCACTGTCTGTATAATACTGTTTCTGGTTATAATTCCTGCTGCACGAACCCGAAGAGGAGGAAAACGTCCATTCACCGGCATCAACGGAACCCTACAATTCATTCTAAGAAAATCAATAAGCCGGTTTCATTTTCAGCCTTTCTGCTCTGCTGATAAGTAACTCTTTATATTCCTCTTTTTTGTTATCCGAAATGAAAGACCAATCAATAAAATCTAATGCATTAGGAATTTTTCTTTTGAATTTATCAAAGGTATTTGAAATTTGTTTTCTGGTTAATCCTAACGTTGCTCCGAAATCAATAAAATGATCGAGCTTAAATTTCCTTTTTTTGCCCTTAAGCATCAAGGCCATTTCTTCCGGGTCATCTTTCTCGGGTATAACCAGTCTTGTGGATAACAAATCATAGGCAGGTGTGAGACTGGTCAGTCCGTCTCTTCTATCTATTAGTGAAAAGTTTTTTAAATGCATGTCTGCATTTCCGGTTAAAAATGAAAAAAGGCTTATTTCGAAAAACGTCACCATATCCAGTAAAGGATTGGAAGAATACTTGTCAATAGCCTTTCCAACCTGTTCCATTGACCCCTTGTATTTGTCCTCTGTTAATCTTTCGGTTAGCTGGCACATGTCCTCCATGTGTAACTTTCCCACTTTATCGCGGTCAATTCTCCTGGACAGGTAAGCCAGTTCACCGGATTTAAGCCTTATAAGGGTATGTGGAACCACAGGAATACTGAAAACTTCAGCCAGGTGTATGGTCAGGTCCTCGTTCTCGGGTAATTCTGCGTACTTTTCTGCCGGTGGTTTTAAGATATATTCACCCCATAACCCAACTAAGGTAAGACGAGCCGGTTTGCTCCTTTCTCTATTCAGATGAAGGGATATTTTCGCTTGCACTCCGGGAACAGTGACACTTCTTTCTACAACCTGTTTCGCCAGGTCGTTCATTTCATCCAGGCCATACTCAAAGATTGGGGGTCTGGCAGATCCGAATATTTTTCGGCTGCAACTCCTGTGAAAATCGTCCTCCGATTCTTTATTTTCTTTATAGCAAAAAAGACATTGTTTCTTCATTCATCTTCCTTAACAGGTTCGACACTGACAGCTCCAATTGTATCCCGGCAGCAAGCAAGTAAAAGTCCCATTCGGTCTCTTTGATTGATTTTCCAGTGTTTTTCAGCTATGTTTAATAACCAGCCTTCAGGGATGAGTCCATCAAAAAAAGGGAAAAGAACATTCGAGGTGTAAGCTTCCCTTTGCAAAGGCAACGTTTTGCTTACCGGTTTTGCATCAGGCTTTTGGAGGTATTCTTCCAGGTAGTAAAACCGGTATCCTTCTTCAGTTTCTTCAAGATATCCGCAATGTTCATTGCCCCAGAATATTTTAGCTTTCCTGTTCATTGTTCTCTATCTTTTTACGTTCTACAGGCGCTAAAATATGGCCAAACAAGGCCAACACCTGGTTCACTTTATCCATACGCAGGGTATTTTTTCCTTGCTCCAGGTCACGAACAAATCGCAGGCCCACACCGGCTTTTTCCGCTATATCCTTTTGTGTAAGTCCCAGTTGTTTTCGTCGTGTTTTCACAAATGTGACTATATCCTTCATATTTCTATACCTTTACGGGTGTAATTACCCCTTTTTGAAACAAATTTATATCATTTCGGGTATAAAAACAAATAACTTGATTAATATTATACCTGAAAAGGTATATTGATAGTTAGGTATAGCCAATCAAATACAATGAACACTTCCGATGAAAACTTGCCTTATTCAACCCTTATCTCCCACCGGATATCCTCAAAAGTCTTTGGACCGATGCCTTTCACATCTTTTAGTTTGAGTTTCCTTTTTGTAAATTTGGTTTTTAGATAACAGTTAAAATAACAAACAACAAAGTGAGCAAAAATGGCAAAAATGAATCTATGAACAGCGAAGGAAAAATCAACAAATTAGTCAAAGCGCTGGAGGATGAAGATGGACGGATCAGGAATAATGCAGCAGCATCTCTGGGAAAAATAGGAAAGCCGGCATTTGAGCCTTTAGTAAGATTGCTTGAAAATGAAAATGAAAATAAAAATGAAAATTTCAAAAACCATCAGAAATAAAATTAAGGGGTTGATCTTTGGACAGGCAATAGGTGATGCCTTAGGATTAGGAACTGAGTTCCTAAGCAGAAGTGAAGTTCAACAGTATTATCCCCAAGGCATTTCAGAATATGAACAGATCGTTCAGGATAAACATCGGGCTAGATGGAATAAGGGGGATTGGACTGACGATACCGACCAGTTTATGTGTATTTTAAATAGCATCATAAAGTGCCAGGAAATTGATCTATTAGATATTGCCAGGCAATTTTATGAATGGTTTAAAAGCACACCGATGGGAATAGGTACTATGGATTGAAGGACTTAATGGAAAAAGCACTTTAGAGCATAAATATGAACAACTGATTGTTTTATTAGAGAAAACCTGAAGCGTGGAATACACAGTGCTCATTTACAAAAATTTAACTACAATTTAATTCATGATGTTCAATATTATTTAGAATAGTTATAAATTATTTTTTGTAAACTACTTATCCAAACATTTATGATATTTCTCATATCCTGTTTTTATTATTCTTAAACCATCTTTTTTTTTCTCTTTGAGATAGAAAAGGTTGAAATTCTCATAACTTTCCTTTACTTTTGAAATAAGAGCCAATATGGCATTGAATGATATCACCTTATGAGCTAATATTAATCTACCAATCGAAAAATGTCAGCTATGAACAGAAAACTCAGAATGGGCATGGTTGGCGGTGGAAAAGATGCTTTTATCGGAGCAGTACACCGCAGTGCCGCAGCTTTGGACGGCCAGGCAGAACTGGTCTGCGGGGCTTTCAGCAGCAATCCTGAAAAATCAAAAGCCTCGGGTAAAGAATTGTATCTGCCTGATGACCGTGTTTATGGAAGTTTTGAAGAGATGATCGAAAAAGAGAAAGGTCTGCCGGAAGGTGAGCGGATGGATTTCGTTTCCATCGTAACGCCTAACCACATGCATTTCCCCCCGGCCAAAATGGCACTGGAGAACGGATTTCATGTGGTATGCGACAAACCCATGACCTACAACCTGGAACAGGCCAAAGAGCTGGAGACACTGGTTGAT
>JAGXLC010000264.1 GCA_018334875.1 Bacteroidales bacterium
GGGAAGCGGCTGCATTGGCCCGGGAAGCCGACATTATGGCCATCATCGGCACATCCTTGTTGGTATATCCGGCAGCAGGCCTGGTGGACTTTGCCGGTAAAGACTGCCCCGTATATGTGGTGGATCCCCTTGCCGATCAACAATCCGGAATAAAAAACGTCCACCTGATAAAGGAGAAAGCAACCACAGGAGTGTCCAAACTGAAAGATGAGCTGCTCAAAAAACATGAAACACGATGATCAAACCTTTCATACATTTATTCATCCATATTGGGCGATACTTAATACTTATGGGCCGCGTATTTGCCCCTCCGGAAAAGAAAAAAATGTATTACCGCCAAACAATCAAGGAAATTGAATTTCTGGGGCTCAACTCCATGGGCATTGTAGCCATCATCTCCATTTTCATCGGAGCGGTAATCACCATACAAACCTCCTACAACACTGAAAGTCCGCTATATCCCAGTTACCTGATCGGGCTTGCGGTAAGAGATATTCTGCTGTTGGAGTTCTCATCTACCATCGTAGCCCTGATACTAGCCGGGAAGATCGGATCCAACATAGCCTCAGAGCTAGGGTCGATGAGGATAACCGAACAGATTGATGCTCTGGAGATCATGGGGGTCAATTCCGCCAGCTACCTTATCATGCCCAAAATATTAGCTGCCGTGTTCTTCCTTCCTTTTTTAACCATTATGAGTATTTTCATTGGCCTGATCGGAGGCTGGCTGGGAGGTATCGCTACCGGCGTGGTAAGCCCACAGGACTATCTCTATGGCATTCAGTATGCCTTTATTCCCTATTATGTAACCTATACACTCATTAAAGCAGCCATCTTTGGTTTTATCATAACCTCCATAGCAGCCTACCGGGGTTATTATGCTTACGGTGGAGCCCTGCAGGTGGGCAAATCCAGCACCCGTGCAGTGGTGGAAAGCAGCATCTTCATTCTGATTACCAATTATGTTTTAACCCAATTATTGCTGACATGATACAGGTAGAAAACCTATATAAGTCGTTTGGGCATACAGAAGTTCTAAGAAACATCTCTGTGTTCTTTGAGGAAAAGAAGACGAATCTGATCATCGGACAGAGCGGATCGGGGAAAACGGTGCTTCTGAAATGCATCATCGGTTTGCTCTCTATCGATCAGGGTAAAATACTTTATGATGATATTGTTTTCAACAAACTAAATTTTAAAAAGAAAAAAGAGATCAGGAAAAACATTGGTATGGTCTTTCAGGGTGGTGCATTGTTCGATTCCGAAACCGTTGAGCAAAACGTAAAATTTCCTTTGGATATGTTTACGGATATGACAGAAGAAGAGAAAATTCACCGGGTAAACGAATGCCTGGAACGGGTCAATATCGTCAATGCCAACCAGCTTTATCCTGCGGAAATCAGCGGGGGAATGCAGAAGCGCGTAGCCATTGCCAGGGCCGTTGTACTGAATCCCAAATACCTGTTTTTTGATGAACCCATTTCGGGCCTTGACCCCAAATCAGCCATCCGCATCGACAGGTTGATAAGAGAACTGACCAGGGATTTTGAGACAACCACCATCATCAATACCCATGATATGAACTCCGTGATGGAAATTGGCGATAAAGTGATCTTTCTTCATGAGGGACAAAAATGGTGGGAAGGCAGCAGGCACGACATACTCGACGCGGATAATCAAGAGCTGAACGATTTCGTATTTGCCACCAACCTGGCCAAAACGGTAAGGGATCTGAGGAAATCCGGGCAATCATCCTAATTCATATATGCGGTTCAGCTTGTCAGCATTCTTTATCCGAATGTGCTTCCCTTCAATATCAATAAGCCCGTCTTTTCTGAATTCTGAAAGGATACGGATCACATTTTCAGTGCTCATATCAATCAGTTGAGCAATCTCTTTCCGGCTTATGGGCAGTTCAAAATCCGCTTTTCCGTATATGTGACTGGAAAAAAACATCAGTATATAGGCTATACGTCCCCTTAGTTGTCTGGTATTGATATTCAGGCGGGTTTTGATCACATCATCGCTTACCTTGCTGAGCTTTTCCATGAACTCCAAAGCGAAATCACCGTTTTGTCTGACCAGCTTTTTTATAATATCCAGATCCACAAAACAAACCACAGAACTTTCAATGGCCGTGATGGTATAAATATGATGTTCGTTGGAAAAAATATTTAACAAACTGATGAAATCAAGGGGTTTGCCAATACTAATGATGTGCTCCTTTTCATTCTTTCCCGTGGAGAAAAGCTTCACAAGGCCGGTACGTAAATATAAGAAATGCTCAATCTTCTGTCCCTCATAACAAATGGCCTCCCCCTTATAAAAATATATCTCCTGTTTGTTATCCTCAATCATTTGCAGCTCATCAGAGGTCAGTCTGTTAAATGCCCATGTCCGGTATACACACTGCGAACAAAGACTTTTATCCAAAATTTTGCTCATCTTCAACTTCCCTTATGATATATATCACTTATGACATTTATTAGTTAAATCAACACATCTAAATATCTGAATAATTTTAATTTTGTATTTGTTAAAACAATAACAATTATAACATTGTTAACCCATAAATATAAAACAAAATTTATTGGATATGAAAAAGATAGTTATTTTAGGAGCCGGTACGGGAGGCACCATCATGGCCAACAAGCTGAGAAAGGCTCTTGACAGGAACGAATGGGACATCACCGTTGTGGATAAGGACAAGACCCACTATTACCAGCCCGGATTCCTGTTCATTCCGTTTGGCATCTACGAAAGGAATGACGTGATCAAACCCAAAACCGACTTTCTGCCGCCGGGTGTCAACGTCATATATCAGCCCATCGACAAAATTGAACCGAAAGAAAACAAGGTGTTGCTGGAAGGCGGAAAAGTACTGAACTACGATTACCTGATCGTAGCCACCGGAACCGACATCAATCCGGATGAAACGCCGGGTTTGAAAGACAAACTGTGGCGAAAGGAGATCTTCGATTTCTACACACTGGATGGCGCCGTTGCATTGCGTCAGTTTTTCAGGGACTGGGAAGGCGGAAAGCTGGTGATCAATATTGCCGAACAACCTTTCAAGTGTCCGGTAGCTCCACTGGAATTCTCTTTCCTTGCCGATGCCTATTTTACCGAGATCGGCATTCGCGATAAGGTGGACATCAGTTTTGTCACCCCGTTACCGGGAGCTTTTACAAAACCCAAGGCCTCCCAGATGCTTGGGGAATTGATGGAAGAAAAGAATATTCATGTTGTACCGGATTTCTATCTGGAAAGTGTGGACAATGACCGGAAGGTAATCAAATCTTATGACGAGCAGGAAATCCCGTTTGACGTACTGAGCATCATACCGACCAACATGGGAAGTGAGATGATTGAAAGAAGCGGCATGGGTGATGACCTCAATTTCATACCCACCGACAAGTATACGCTGCAATCCAAAAACCATGAGAACATCTTTGTGCTGGGTGATGCCTCGGATATACCTACCTCAAAGGCGGGATCGGTAGTCCATTTCGCCTCCGATGTGGTATATGAAAACCTGCTCAGCGCCATTGAAGGCAGACCGCTGAATGCCCATTTCGACGGCCATTCCAACTGTTACATAGAAACAGGTTTTGGCAAGGGCTCGATCATCGATTTCAACTATGATACGGAACCTCTGCCCGGAACGTTCCCCCTGCCGGGAATAGGGCCATTTGGGCTATTGCAGAATATAAAACTGAATCATTACGGCAAGGTACTGTTCCGATGGATATACTGGCACATATTGCTTAAAGGCAAAGAACTGCCCATAGAATCGGAAATGACCATGGCAGGCAAGAAATCCTAAAACTCTATCATTATGGCTGAAAACAACCAAGATTTACAAACACAAATAAACGATATCAACCGGAAACTCGACCTGGTGCTTCATCATGTAGATCAACAACGCCTGAAAAGAGAAAGTGTTGAGGATCTGCTTGACGATATGTCGATAGTAGGAAAAGATGCTTTTCAGAGTACCGTTTCAGAACTGGACAAAAGGGATATCGAGCTCAACGTAGATGACCTGAAGTGTTTATCACTCCGGTTTCTGCGGAATATCGACAATTTCTCCCAAATGCTGAGTACTTTCGAGAGCGTGATGGATTTCGTCAAGGACGCCGAACCCATTGCCAATGAAGTGGGCGTAGATGTGATCCACAAATTACACGATCTGGAACAAAAAGGGTACTTTGACTTTATCCGGGAAATCATCAGGAGCTTTGATACCATCGTCACAAACTACTCCCGGGAAGATCTTCGCCAACTTGCGGATAATATCCCGGTTATCATGGAGACCATGAAAAACCTGACCGACCCGGAGATGCTGAAAGCATTGAATAATGCTGTCAACACCTACAAAGAAATGGATACCGACCAGGTTAAGGAATATTCCCTCTGGAAAACTTTCAAAGAGATGCGTTCCCCCGAAATGAAGCGTAATATGGGCTTCATGATGATGTTTTTAAAAAATCTTTCACAAAAACAGCAAACAAACAACAATGCATAAATAATTATTAACCAAAATAACAAAAACACTATGGCACAGACAACAATAGCAGGAAAAACTGTAGAAGTAACTGAAGAAGGGTATTTACAGGATCATACCCAATGGAATGAGGACATAGCAAAAGAACTTGCAAAAGAAGAAGGCATCGAACTGACGGATGACCATTTCAAGATCCTGAATTTTCTCCGTGAAAAATACGAGGAAGGGGCCAACCTGACCATAAGAAAAGTAGGCAAGTCAGGAATTACAGACATAAAAGGGTTTTATAATCTGTTCCCCGGCGGCCCACTGAAAAAAGCGTCAAAAATTGCAGGAATACCCAAACCTACAAGCTGTGTTTAATCGTTAAATCAATTACGTTATGGAAAATCAGGAAAAACAGCAGAAACTAAATAAAGTGGCCATTATATGTGCCAAAGGAAATCTGGAAGACGTGTATGCTTCGCTTGTTCTTGCCAATGGGGCAGTTATGGACGGGATGGAAGCCAAACTGTTCTTTACCTTTTTTGGTCTGGATGCAGTAATGAAAAAACGCATGAATAAACTCCAGACCTCGACTGTTGGAAATCCCGCTTTAAGGATGCCCAACGGAACAAGAATGGGAAACCTTCTCGGTCTGATACCCGGGGTGCAATCGATGGTAAGCAAGATGATGAAAAAACAGATGGACGACCTGGATGTACCGCCGGTGGATGAATTTCTGGATATGATCACTGCAGGCGGCGGGGAGGTTTATGCCTGCCAGTTGGCTGTAGATATGTTCAAAGTCAAAAGAGAACAGCTAAGTGACCATGTTCTGGAAATTCTCACGGTAGGTGAGTTTTATGAAAAGGCTGCCGGCGAAGGTTCACAAATTATATTTACATAATTTGGACAAGCCAAAACCCAAAAGGATGCTTTCAAGGAATTTAACCCGAATAATTCAAGAATTATTCCTGTCTCCGACAGCGACTAAGGTTCGCTAAAATTTTTTTCAAAAATTTAAGTTCACCTAAGTCGGGGTTAACCTGCATTTTATTCATATTTGTAAAAATTTATGAATAATGCAGGTTAATGTGTTTCTGTTTTGGCTTGTCCAAATTAGCAAGCAAAATTTATGAGGCATAATTATATAAAGGCCATGATCTTTTTCAATTATTTTTATCTTTGAAAATTGCCTCATAAATTTTGCCACAGTACTTACCAAACAAGTTTTGCTAATAAAACAAAATTTTTAGAAGTGATAGCATAATTAATTCTTGTTCAAGTTTATTAAAATTCTGTAATACAATATAATATAACTGCACAACTTGAGCAATTCAGATCAATCCCCATTGAACCCGCATATTAATCATTTTCTTGTAGCAAAACTCAG
>JAGXLC010000265.1 GCA_018334875.1 Bacteroidales bacterium
GGTAAGCAGATCAGGATTTCCGGGACCGAATCCTACCAGGTAAACCTTCCCTTTTTGCTGCTCCTTTTGTCTTAAGAGGCTGTCCCGTTCTTCAAGATAGGATTGCAACTCCTTTTTCAGAGCCACTGTTTTCTTCACCTCCTTTCTCTTGGAATTGACTGCCACATACATGTCATCCGTTTCCACGATGCCGGATGAATGGAAGTGGGATTCCTCAGCCTGATCGGTACGGTTGCAAAGAACTCCCATCGTTTCGGCATCTTCCAGTACCTTCCGGTTTATCTCCGGCGAATCGGTACAGGCATAAACGAGGAACATGTCTTGTAAGTAACTGATGTCGTAGGCGTCTTGTATGATATGAATGTTTTCCTGTTCCCGGATCTCCGGCAATATATCCGGTGAAAGCACTGTAATGTTATTCGTAAATGGCAACAAATTATTTAACTTTTGAAGGGCGGCATGGCCTCCTCCAACGATAAGCAAATTTTTGTTTTGAATGTTTAAGGCAATCGGTAAAAAGCTCATATGGGTGTCTTTTTTGTTAATTATTAATAGGGTTTTGGTCAATGATGCCTGCTATCTACATTTCAGCCATCAGTTCATTATAATCATCATAAACTTCAGGATATGCAATCCGGGGCCTTTGCAATAAGTGTACCAATATTCCCAACTCACGGGCTGCTTTAACTTTTTCCAATAGCCCGCCTTCTGTTCCTGTATCCTTGGTAACCAGATGGGCTATTCCATATTCGATCATAAGCGCTTTGTTTGTTTCCTGAGTCAGGGGGCCTTTAACGGCAATTATCTGATGAAGCTTCAGTCCTGCAGCAGTACACCGGGCAAGGCTATCCGGGTGAGGCAACACACGAGCCGTTAGCCGTTCGACATCCACAACCGAAAAGCGGTATAGGTTTTTTGAACCTATTGTCAGGAGAATATTTCCTTTGGTTTGTGACAGATGGGCTGTTATTTGTTCATAGTTCTCATAATATTGAGCCTGTTTCAATGCAATACTTTTTCGCTCAAAACGTAAGTATCTGATTCCCTCTAACCGACAGGCTTCCATGGCATTTCGCGAAACGTTTTCGGCAAAGGGGTGGCTGGCATCAATAGCACATTCCACCTTATAATCCTTTATCAGATCTTGCATATCGGATGTTTCAAGTTTTTGTTGAACCACATGAACAGGTTTGCTTTTTACATAGTCAATCCCGTAAGCTGTAGTAGCTGAAACCATTACACTTTTCTGCCGATCGAGCAGCAAATCGGCTATTTTAACCGCATCACTCGTACCTCCAATAATCCAGATCATATCTTATAACCTCTTATAGTGACCATTTTCCCCTTAATAACTTTCGTCTGTGAGTTGCCGATGATCAATGTAGTAAACATATCGATGTGCTGTTCCTTAAGATGAGCGAGATCAGTGATCATGACTTCCTGCTGCTCCCGCATGGCATTTTTTACAACACCCACGGGGGTTTCCGGTTTTTGGTATTCCAGTAGGATATCCACAGCCATATTGAGATGCTGAACGCGCTTTTTGCTTCGGGGGTTGTAGACACTAATTACAAAATCTCCCATTGCTGCAGCATGCAGTCGTTTAACAATAACTTCCCAGGGTGTAAGCAGGTTACTAAGGCTCACCACTACAAAATCGTTCATGAGGGGTGCCCCCAACAGGGATGCTGCCGAAGAAGCCGCGCTTACTCCCGCTACGATTTCTACGGGAATATCCGTTTGATCATTGGCCGCCAGTTCCAGCATGATACCGGCCATACCATATATTCCCGGATCGCCGCTGCTGATCAGGCTCACGGTTTTGCCCCGCTTAGCCTGTTTAAATACTTCCCGGCAACGCTCTACCTCTTTCATCATACCTGAGGATATGAATTCCTTGTTTGGCACAAGGGGCCGAACCAAATCTACATAAGTCTTATAACCCACAACAACGTCACTTCGCTCCATGGCTTCCATAGCCATTGGACAAATATACTCCTGATCACCAGGGCCTGTGCCCACAACAAATATTTTTCCTCCCATTACTTTATCCGATTATGCTGTTCAAAAACTGAGACGGTCATTCCATCCTGTATTTCCTTTTCTATTATGAATCTTCCCGATTCTCCCGCTGCCAGATAAGCCGAGGCAGCACTGACCGAGGTCACGCCGGTTTTTGACCGTACAAAGTCAGAACCCTGAAAAAGATGATCCACTTTCTGAAGTGCCCGGGCAGAGTAAAATTTCAGCGAGCAATAAAGCTTTTCAGCGGCTTTGTGCAGTGCATCCTCCTTTTCCTTCAGATCAATGGAAGCAATGGTATGGATGCACCTCATATCAATGTTATGATGGCTGCACAGATGAACAATAAAGTCCATCATTTTTTCAGGCGCTACGCCCTTCTGGCAACCTATACCCAGAATGATATTTTCGGGTATAAGCTTGACAAAAGGCTTCTTTTCGTATACAGAGGACCGGTTGGTCACAATGATCTTTCCTGCAGTGGGATCGCCGGATTTCAAGGTGCTTATGTCAGCCAGAAACCCGAATTCATCGATCACGCTCACGTTCTGCCGGTTGAGGATCATCGCAGTAATCATCTTTGCATCCTCCATGGAATCAATGATCAAACCTTTGGATTGGGCCAGTGTGTCCACTGAGGGAAGTTGATTTACATCGGAGGCAGTAGTGATCACCGGGTTTGCCGATAAATACCCGGCAATCTTCAGGGTTAAAGCATTTCCTCCTCCCAGATGCCCTGAGAGCAAACTGATCACATTTATGCCTTTTTCATCCATGACGACAACTGCGGGATCGGTTGTTTTATCCCTGATCCACGGAGCAATGCTTCGTACTGCTATTCCGCTGGCCATGATAAAAACCAATGCCTGATATTTGTTGAAGATCTGACCGCAAAAATCCGTCAAACTGCCTTCTATCGGTACAAACCCTTGCCGGTTCCACTTCGGCAGGGTATAACAGGTACTATCCCCCAGGAAACCTGAGAGTTTCGAGGCCATTTCAACTCCCTGTTTGCTCAGCGCAATGATCCCGGTCATGACTTTTTGCCTTTTCTGTAACCGTGTGTAAAATGATGAGCATACAACAATGAGTTCTGATAATTCGAGCCAAGAAAATCCCCAACCAGAATCATTGCTGTTTTGGTTATATTTGATGATCTAACAGCCTCCGTAATACTGGCCAGTGTTCCTGTGACGATCTTCTCATCGGGCCAGCTTGTCCGCTGCACTACAGCCACAGGAGTGGAAGAAGGATAATGCTGCAGTAACTTTTCCACCAGTTTATCGATCATCTGAACGGTTAAAAATATGGCCATGGAAGATTGATGAACTGCCAGCTTATCAATTTGTTCCAGTTCCGGAACAGGGGTTCGGCCCTCCATACGGGTGCAGATAACTGTTTGGGAGACACCCGGAACAGTAAATTCTTTCTTCAATGCCGCTGCCGATGCAACGAAAGCGCTAACACCCGGAATAACCTCATAAGCTATCCCCAGCTTGTCCAGCTCCTCCATTTGCTCACGGATGGAGCCATATATGGACGGATCACCCGTATGAACCCGCGCAACATTTTTGTCTTTTGCATGGGCATTCCTGATGGTCTCCATAATTTCATCCAGATCCATGGAAGCGCTGTTTAATACTTCGGAACCGGCTTTTCTGTCTTCAATCACCGCCTTTGGGACCAATGAACCGGCATAAATGATAACATCGGCCTGCCGAACAGCTTTTTGCCCTTTAATGGTGATGAGCTCAGGATCACCAGGACCGGCACCTATGAATGAAACTTTTGACATATCGTTAATTTTTTATGTTGGTCTTCTTTGCCTTTTGAAGAATTATGGTTGAAAAATAGGGAACCTTTTCCTGTAGAACTTCCGGTGAATAAAAAACTTTCTGATCTGCTTTTCCCGCATTTGTTATCATAACAAAATGGTACCCCGGATTCCGGCTGAGGAAATAATACAATCCGGAGCTATAGGAGGAAGGTTTCATGAATACCACGGTATCCATCGATTCTATTAATTCAGGTGTATTCTCATCGAAAGAGGTAATCACGGCAAGTTTGTCATTACCCTTGCACAAAGGAAGAGACAACTGGCTGCTGATAGCAGCAAAGGAGTAAATCCCGGGAATGGTTTCTACCTCATGCTCCGGTGCAAGATAGTCAAGTAAGTAATTATAAGTACTATATAGCAAAGGATCGCCAAGGGTCAGAAAAGCTGTTACCTTTCCCGAATCAAGATTTTCACGGATATGTTCCGCATTTTTTTTCCGCGATTTTACTCTTGTTTCAACATCCCATGACATGGAAAATTCCATTTCTTCTATGATGACATTACCGTTGAGGTATTTATCCACAATTTGAAGGGCGGTGCTAGCCTTTTCCTTTGACTTGGGCAAATAAATCACCTCAGCCATTTCAAGGGCCTTAACTGCTTTTATGGTCACAAGATCAGGATCACCTGGTCCGAGGCCAATGCCATAAAGTTTGCCCTGGGTTTGTTTGATCTCTTTTTCATCCATGGACATGTTTCTTTTTAGCTGTTAGAATGAATATAGGATTAGCGGCCAGCAGCATACCTGCTTTCTTTTCGCTCTCTGCTTTGTTAACGGACACCTGAATGAGCTCCACCTCAAAGGAGTGATCTCTAAAATAATGATAAGCCTGATACATGGTATCGATCAGGATAGCGGTGGCCACCACAATGCTTCCTTCAGGAGCCTTCTGGCCTATCAGATCCAGGATCTTCCCAAGGTTGCCGCCGGAGCCTCCGATAAAGTATTTATTTATATTTTCAAGGTCTTTCATGCCTGCCGGCGCCAAGGCTTGTAAAAGTTTTACATTGGCAAGATGATGCTTTAGGATATTTTTGCGGATCAGATCCACAGCATCATCTTTCCGCTCAATGGCAATAACATTGCCTTGAGTTAACTGCAAGGCAGCCTCTATGGCAACAGAACCCGTCCCCGCCCCTATATCCATTAGAGAATCATTGCTTTTTAGTTCCAGTTTCTCCAGCACAATGGCACGTATCTCTTCTTTGGTCATGGGAACATCGCCCTTTATAAAAGCCGTATCTTTCATGATATTTCCTGATTTTCAATGATCACAGAACAGAGTGAAAAATCCTGATTAAGCGAAAGCGCTTCACTGGCCCGCATGGTTAGAATCTGTTCATCGTTATAGGAAAGGTTGCAACCTATATGCATGATCAGATGTCCGTAGCCATGGTCCGTCAAATGCCGGGCAATGGCTTTGTAGTTATTTTTCCTGTCGGTCAACAGAAACACAGAACTGTAGACATCCAGCTTGCTGATGTAATCCTTGTCTTTTCCATGGACCGAGGCGAAGAAAGCATTTTCATAGCCCAGCCCCAGTCTGGCATAGAAATACTGAAACGAGCTGATGCCTGGTGTCAGGGTAATACGCTCATCTGGAAACGTGGCTAGAAGAAACCGGCGCAGCGAATAAAAACCCGTATCGCCTGAAACGAGTATAACAATATGCTTACCGGCATGCCTTTCAATATCGGATTTCAGATTGGCTGTTCTACCGTCGAAAACACAGGTTGTTTTATCCCGATCAGAGAATATGGCAAGTTGTCTTTTCCCTCCCATCAGGACCTCAGCCTTGTCAACCTGTTTGAAAACCGCATTCGGTATAAGGTCGGGATTGCCTGGTCCTATACCGCAAACGGAAATATGAGTTTCGTCATTGATCATTCATTACCTCCTCAAATAAGTTTAGGGCGTTTTCTGTTGCCGCCAGTAAACCGGCTTCATGAGAAAACAATACTACTTCAATGTGGAGTTCATCATAAACATATTGTTCCGCC
>JAGXLC010000266.1 GCA_018334875.1 Bacteroidales bacterium
GCTTCCTGATCATAGGAGGGTGCATCCTGAATGGCAATATAATGAAATCTTAAGTGCTTCATGCCTCCTGAACGAATAAGCATCCTGAAAAATTCACCGGTCCGCCCCGGTTTGGCAAGCAGTTCCAAGAGCCCGGTTAAAATAAGAGAAAAGCCGAAAGCAAAACGCATCAGAGGTTTTCCGAACACTTCCCTTTTGGATACCTTCAGGGATAATTTCTGGGACAAACGTGTCAACAGGGGTGACAAATAGAAGGTTTTACCGCTTTTGGTGTTGATAAAATATAAATAGACCAGCCAGCTCACCTCACTGTCATCAACACTCGAGGGTAAATAAAGGGAAGGCTTCAGATTCAAAATTTTGTTCAGGGCTCCGTGCTCCTCAAGCATATTGGGGTAGCGATCTTTGCTGAAACCCGGGGAAATGGCTAAATCTATAGGTCTCTCAAGCAATGCAAGAATGCCATCGAAATGACCGTATTTCATGAACCCGGTTACCAGTTGAGGAAGAAACCCCCGGCGATCACTATAAATGGTCCAGGATATGGATGTCAACAAATGATGTTTGGAAGTTTTGTCAAATAGATTGTGCAGCACTTCAAAAGGATCCTGATAAACATCCTGTCCGAGATCAACATGGAAAATGATGCGATTGAGACCTGCCCTTACCAGGTTATCGAGAAATTGTTCCCCGCCTTCGGTATAGATCAGGTAGCCATTGGTAAGCAACTGGCAGAAAATATTTTTTGAACTGATGTAGCTTATTACCTGGCACAACTCAGGGTATAACGTTGGCTCACCCCCCATGATGGTCATTGTATCCACCTTCCTTTTACTTATACCAATATCAATCTCATTATAAACATCTTCAAGGTCTTTGACATAAGTGGTGTTGAGATTGTAACAGATATTGCAGCAAAAATTGCAGGTCATATTGGTTTCGATGGTCAGATGCGGAACCAGATCCAGGGCTGGTTTCCATGGCTTTATCGACTTCGGATAAATCTTTTGTATTTTCATCGCTATAATGGATTTAAATGGCCTGTTAAGCAATTCATCTGATTCAGGTTTATATTGAGATTGAAAAATGTATTGGTACCTTACCGGTCAAATTCTTGCTATCGGAGTATTTGGAACACCCACTGCTCCACTTCCTCACTCCCATGTATTGATAACAAACAACCCAAACTTTTTGGAAGGATTCAATTAAAGAAGGCCCATTAAACAATTGACAAATAAGAATAATCTCCCCTTAGGGAAACCACCCGCTTCATTAAACCTTAAGAAGTAATCTCTGATTGGGAATGCAGTTTTAAGTTTTATAACAACGGCTTTTACACAAACAATTTCCTCTGTAACTCCGCAGTATTTCTTCCTCTAGCGCCAACCCACCCTTGCATCTGGTGGGAGAAGGTTATAAACCTTTTATGCCGAAAACATAATAATTTCTTTCAAGAAACGCAAATTTTTTTGATTAATTTTCTTTATAAACTATTATTTTATTTATTGTCAGTTTTATGTAAATAAAATTCAAAATCATAATAAAAGATTCTAAATTCATCATCTGGTAGCAATTTCACACCATTATTAAAATCCGGATGGATTTTCTAACGTATATCATAAATGTTGCTTTATTGGCGCGTATTCCCGAGCATTTCTTAGTCTTATAAATGCCTTACAATTAATATTAAAACATGAGACGCACGGTTTCACGTCTCTAAAAGACCATATGCCATTACGTTTGTGCATTCCATTGCCGGATGTAATCCCTGACGGGTCTGAAGGATCACGTTAACATTACTTTTGGAAAATAAAGGTTTGAATAGGAACTCATGAAGATTACAAGATGCTCAGCAGTTTTTGACTCCCCCGGGTAAATTTGGCGGAATGGGGAGGCAAATTCTTCCGATATAGAGGGTGGTTGGGTTCGAAATTTACACTTGCCATATTCAATGATCTTCCCCACCCACGACCCTGCGCCTCCAGAGCCTGTCCCGATTATTCATCGGGAGGTTAGGGGTAGCGCGAGAAGATTCCAGCAGCTAATTCCATCATCCATCAAGAATCAAATGATGGCTTTGCCCCTGGCACCCCGTCTGACCGATACCAGCCCAACCTTAAAACCGGGCTAAATGCAACAACTCTCGAATCATCCCAAAACAACAACTTCAGGCACTTCGGTCGGACGGGTGAAGTAATGGTACTATACCAGGTGGATTTGCATTAATTTAATCTAATGATTTTAATAAATGCCACAAAAGCATTAACCTGCCCTGCCGGCAAGCGGGAATACGAAATACCAAAAAGATTTCCTGTCTCTTAAGCTTCCCCCTCGCTCACCCCTATCCCCTAAAGAGGCACTCAGTCCACAGATTAACAGAGGTAAGGTTCCAATGGAGATTTTGTTAGAATCTTAAAAGCTTGCAGAGTTCCCTCCCGCACAGAAAGCTAAAGTTACATTAGATACAGTCAAATAAACAGACGGATCTCAGAATTGATGGCGGGAAGATACACCCTTCAGAGTCTGACCCCGATCATTCATCGGGAGGTTAGGAGCGAGCGCGGGAATTCCTGCTGCTAGAACTACCGCCTATCCGCAATTGTCTGATGGCCGCAGCCCCTTGCACCCCGTCTGACCGATACCAGCCTAATCTGTAAAACCAGGCTAAATGCAACAACTCTCGAATCATCTTAAAAGAGCGCTTCAGGCACATCGGTCGGACGGGTGAAGTAATGGCAGCATACCGGGTGGATTTGCGTAAGCTTAATCAACGGTTTTAATCAAACTTCACCGCTGTTTAATCCCGACAAAAGCGGAATTAAAATTTCCCGAAGCCCACAGCCTATCTCCTTTTCTTTTTTCTGTAACACCTCAACTTTTCTACGAACCTGAGACCTTCGGGCATCCAGAACTCCAGAATCGTCGGACAATTATAAAGGTTCCTTCCGCTAAGCTTGCAATCTATAGGAGATGGTTTGATAAATTTATTCAATTATATTCTTAAATTTCTTTTTGATTTCCTTCTTCAACTCTTCATTAATCTGACCAAGCTTTTTGTAGATTAAGTCTTTCTCTAAAGTAGCAATTTTATGTAATCGGACCACAGAAGGTAGTTTTAAGCCGGATCCTTTCCAGTCTTCAATCTTAAAATCAAATTCAGTACTATATATTTTGCTTGTTATTCTACAAACTACTATGTCATTATCTCCTGTATCAAGGATAATAAGTACAGGTCTTTTTTTGACTTTTCCCCGCCAGAAAAAGGAAATTTCAGAAGATATATCTCTCCAAAAGATAGTCGCCCCATTTCATTCATCGTCATAAATTGAATCTGATTCGGAATAACCGGCTAAGAATTGTTCCCGGGCAATGTTTTGAAAATCATTTTCATCCTGGTTTTCTTCTTCCTCATAGAGTATTATCACACGAATTTCTTTTTTCCCGGATAATTTCGAACTTAAATTATCTGGCACTATGATGGATTTATTCTTCAGCTTTGACTTAAATTCAAATGCTTTCATATCAGACATGTTTTTTCCAAATTTACAAAAATCCTTCTATTATAACATATAAACATTTTACTTATTATAGTTTTCTCCAACGCTGTTTACTCCCGACAAAGGCGAGATTAAGGTTTCCGAAACCCACGGCCTTTCTCCCTTTCCCTTTTTCTGCAATACCTTGACTTTTCGACGAACCTGAGACCTTCGGGTATCCCGCGATAGCGGAATCCCGATCCCGCCTTTCGTCGGGAGTAAATAGCGTCGGGGGGAGAAGAGCCTGTTCCCATTATTCATCGGGAGGTTAGGAGCAAGCGCGAGAATTCCTGCTGCTAATATCAACCCCTATCAGCAATTGTCTGATGCCCGCAGCCCTTGGCACCCCGTCTGATCCCGCCCAAATAGCGGGGTCGGACGGGTGAAGTAATGGCAGCAAACCGGGTGGATTTGCATAAGCTTAATCAACGGTCTTAATATAACTCCAACCCCGCATTTTGACGGGACAGGAGCACCAACCCCGACTGCTTCGGGGCGCGAGTACCAAATTCCGCAAAAAGTTTATTATCCTCTTAAGCTTCCCCCTCGCTCACCCCTATCCCCTAAAGAGGCACTCAGTCGGCAGAAACTTATAAGTATGGTTCCAATGGAGATTTTGTTAGAATCTTAAAAGCTTTCAGAGTTCCCTCCCGCACAGAAAGCTAAAGTTACATTAGATACAGTCAAATAAACAGACAGATCTCAGAATTGATGGCGGGAGGATACACCCTCCAAAGCCTGTCTCAATTATTCATCGGGAGATTAGGGGCAGCGCGCGGGGATTCCAGTGGCTAGTACTACTATCGATCGGAAAAGGTTGATGGTACATTTCACCCATCTTATTTAGCCTTGTCTGCATGATAAACATATCTTTTTTCTACCAAAATACATTTGACCACCAGTCCAGATATGCTTGTGTTATAAAATGATTTTCTGACTGCTTATCCACTACTTCAAGATCACAAAGGGGAAAAATATATTTTCTCCTTCCTTTTCTGATTTCCAGAAGTACGCCATAGGGATCAATATAATCATTGATGTTTTTAACCTTTACAATATCTTGCCTACTCAAATCAGAAGCACCCTCCGCTTCCAAAACTTTAGCTTCAAAGGAGAATGACAGATTGTTTTCCAAATATTCAAGCCATTTATCCAGTTGGATGTCCTTATGTTTTGATTTGACTCCTTTTAAAACCTGCTCCCGTATTTGATTTATCTTTTCATTATTATCCATATCTATTGATTTTATATTTCATTATTAAAAAACTCGAAATTACAAATAGTCATTGCCCTGCATCTTTTCTCCCACCCGCCATCACCTCTAAGGTCCATTAAAATATATCCAACGTACCTTTACTATTCTGTGCGGGAGGATCCTCTACAAACTTTTAACATGCTGCCAAAACCTCCATTAGAACCACACTTATAAGTTTCTGCGGACAGAGTTCCTCTTTAGGGGTTAGGGGTGTGCGCGGGAAAACCGGCTGCCATTTCCACCTATCATCAGCAATTGCCTGATGGCTTTGCCCCTGGCACCCCGTCTGACCGATACCAGCCTAATCTGTAAAACCAGGCTAAATGCAACAAATCTCGATTCATCTCCAAAGAGCGCTTCAGGCACATCGGTCGGACGGGTTAACTAATGGCAGCAAACCGGGTGGATTTGCATTCACTGATTTAAAAATTTAAATGTATGCCACCAAAGCTCCAAAACTCCAAAAAACACTAAAACCCTACACTCCTTCGAAGCTTTTCCTCTCCTGCGCCCTTTAATTCCCTGAAGGGGCCACCCCGCCCAAACCTCTATGGTCTGTCATTTCCTCTCAGATGTTTAATGCCTTTAGCCTTTCCGTGCGGGAGGGCCTTCTACAGGCCCTTAACATTCTAAAAAACTCCCCATTGGAACCATACCTATAATTTTCTGGAGACCAAATACCCCTTTAGGGGTTAGGGGTGAGCGCGGGAATACCAGCCGTTAAACTCACCATCTCTCATTTTCCTTCACCCTTTCTCAAACTCTCTCAAACGCCTCCCACAATAACGCCTGCATCAGCTTATCCTATATAATAGGAACCCATCAGTGTTTTAACATTCATTTTCAACATTACAAGAACAATGCCTGAACAGCCTGCTTTATAGTTTCAAGAGTTAGTATTTTTCCACTATTCCTTATCCACTCTTTAACTTTTTGCCAACGCTTATCATCTTTTATAGCTTCAATATAATCGTGACCTGCCCAGGTTAATCCGGTGGCTATCCAACACAT
>JAGXLC010000267.1 GCA_018334875.1 Bacteroidales bacterium
TCCTGTTTTCCGAATATGGAAACTATTCTGTTGCGATGGGTGCCAATGCAGTTATTATCAGAAAGGTACTGGGATAAATAACAATAAGAAATATAGATCATATGCAATACGACACAACCAACATCACCGAGCAGTATTTTATCGATCGGGATATTTTATACCCGGACAATGAACTTTACAGGAAGATCCCCGTCATTACGGTGGATAATTATGTTGAACTGGGCCAGATAACTGCTATCCGATTTCTGGAATGGGTTTGCAGAAATCCCGGAGGTGTTATTGCACTGCCCACGGGCAAAACTCCTGAATTCTTTATCAAATGGATGGAGTATTATCTGGATAATTGGGATAGAGAGATAAACAATGGCCTTCTGGCTGCTATAGGTTTCGATCCGAAATGGAAACCCGATATGGGTTCGCTTACTTTTTTCCAGTTGGATGAATTTTTCTCTATAAATCCGGAACATGAGCGATCTTTCAATTATTTCGTAAACAACTTTTATATCAAGCAGTTTGGTTTGGATCCGGAGAAAACGCATTTAATCAATACCTACCATTTTGCTGAAGCCCAAAAAGAAATGTTAGGGGGGTATGAAAATCTGGATCAGATTTTTCCCGATGGAAACATCGATTTGAGCCTTCGTTTTAAAAGACCTTCTACTGAGCGGGAAATGTTGCAGCAAAAGGCCATTAAGGTTTTCGATGAGTTTTGTGATGAGTATGAAGAAAAAATCAGGGAGAAAGGCGGCATTGGATTTTTTCTTGGCGGCATTGGACCTGATGGTCATATTGCTTTCAATGTCCGGGGTTCATCCTTTTATTCCACCACCCGTCTGACGGACATCAATTATGAAACGCAGGCTGCTGCTGCGGCGGATTTGGGAGGAATCGAATCAGTTAAGAAGAAAGCGGTCATTACGATGGGATTGAGAACCATCACCTATAATCCTGATAACGTTGCCCTTATTATAGCTGCGGGGGAAACTAAGGGCCAGGTAGTAAAGGATGCTGTTGAAAAGGAACCTCAACAGGCTTATCCTGGTACAAGCCTGCAGCAATTGCAAAATGCAAGATTTTATCTGACCAAAAGTGCCACTGTTAATCTTGAAAAATCTGAAAAAACAATTTCTACCCTTATCAAGGAAGAAGAGCTTTCCGAATCCTATTATGATAAATTGGTTCAGGATGGTGCTCTGAGGAATAATATTTCTTTAATGGGTCTTTCAAAGACCAAACAGAGTTCCCTGCCTTCGGATAAAGATTGGAAAGTAGCTGAAAACTTAACCGGAAAATCAATTGGAAAACTTGCTGAATCGGTTCATTCCAGGATAATTGAAAAAATCCAGAGAGGCATATCCATCCCGATGGAACAGCGTTTTATGCACACCGCTCCCCATCACGATGATATTGAACTCGCTTATTTCCCACTGATGCATCATTTGGTGCGTTCAAAATACAATGAAAATCATTTCATCTATTGTACCAGTGGTTTTACGGCGGTTACCAATCAATACCTAAGTCAGCGGCTGAAAGAACTGTTAGAGTTTATTGATGAAAATAAATGTCGCCAGCTTGGTAAACCCCACCGGCTTTTTAATTTCCAATATGCCCAGGATGATATAGTTGGTTACCTGAAGGGTATAGCAAGGCAAAATGAGGAAACAAAGGCTTTTTATATTGCTTGCCGTTTGTGCAGGGTTATTGCTTTGCTTCTGGAAACTGAGGATTTGGCTAAAATACGGGAATTTGCAGATGAGAAACTCCGGTTAATTTCTGCCATGGAGCCTGGCAGAATGGAGCCTGAATTTATTCAGACCCTTAAGGGTCGGATCAGGGAATTTGAGGCAGAATTGGTGTGGGCGCATTTTGGCATCGATATGAAACAAGTGGATCATCTCCGGCTTCATTTTTACACAGGCCAGATCTTTCCCGAATATCCCGACTATAACCTTGATGTGCTGCCTATATACAGATTAATGGAGCAAATCAAACCTACTGTGATCACCTTGGCGCTCGACCCTGAAGGAAGCGGCCCTGATACCCATTTTAAAACCCTGGTGGCCCTTTCCGAGGCCATTGATAAATATGTAAAAGAATATCCGGAAATGAATCTTAAAATATGGGGCTATCGCAATGTATGGTCAAGATTTGATCTTTCCGAAGCCAACATGGTTTTCCCCATTTCTTTGAATTCATTTGCCGTATTGCACAACATGTTCCACAGTTGCTTCCTGAGCCAGAAATCTGCATCCTTCCCAAGCCACGAACTGGATGGTTCGTTCAGTGAACTGGCTCAGAAAATCTGGGTGGAGCAGGGAAGGAACCTGATCAACCTGCTGGGTAATGAATATTTCTACGAAAACCCCAATCCCTTGATGAGAAGAACTTACGGAGCGATTCTGATTAAGGAAATGAATTACCAGGAATTTTCAGAGCACATCAAAATGTTGCGCAGGCTGTTAAAAGGAAAAGAGGAGTTAAACCGATAAAATAAATAACATGGAATTACAAGCATTAGACTGGGTCATTATTGCCATTTTCTTTGGTATTCTTTTAACAATTGGATATGTTGCTTCCAGAGGAGCAGGTAAAAGTGCGGCAAGTTTTTTCCTCTCCGGAAGGAATATGCCCTGGTGGCTGCTGGGCGTATCCATGGTTGCTACCACCTTTTCTGCTGATACGCCTAACCTGGTAACGGATATGGTGCGAACCGACGGGGTAGCTGCCAACTGGCTCTGGTGGGCATTCCTGTTGACCGGAATGTTGACCGTTTTTGTTTATGCAAAGTTGTGGAACCGTTCGCAGGTTTTAACAGATAATGAATTTTATGAGATACGATATAGTGGCAAACCCGCTGAATTTTTGAGGGTTTTCCGTGGAGTATATCTGGGATTGTTTTTCAATGTATTTGTGATAGCTACCGTTTGTCTTGCTTTTATTAAGATCGTCGGTGTGATGATGGGCATCAATACCACCATGGCCCTGATTATTGCTTCTGTTATTGTATTGTTTTATGCAGGCTTAGGTGGATTGAAATCTATCTTATGGACCGATCTGTTTCAGTTTTCCTTTGCCTTGTTCGGAGCCATCATAGCAGCCGTATATGCGGTTAATTCTCCTCAAATAGGAGGGCTGTCAGAACTTTTTAGTCATCCGGCCGTAAAGGAAAACCTTAATCTGCTCCCGAGCCTTTCAAATCCGACCGTGTTTCTGGGTGTGTTTTTAATACCCATTGCTGTTCAATGGTGGGCTGCCTGGTATCCGGGAGCCGAACCCGGCGGCGGAGGCTATGTTGTACAGCGGATGCTGTCGGCCAAAAGCGAGAAACATGCCACAGGGGCTACCCTTTTGTTCAATTTCTTTCACTATGCCATTCGACCCTGGCCCTGGATAATCGTAGGATTGGCTTCTATCATAGTATATCCGGATTTACAGGCTCTTAGTGATGCTTTTCCGGAGATGAAGACACAGTATATCCAGAATGACATGGCTTATCCGGCAATGTTGCAAAGAGTCCTTCCGGTAGGACTCCTGGGTTTGGTTGTAGCTTCACTGATTGCTGCCTTTATGTCTACTGTGGCTTCTCAACTGAACTGGGGGAGTTCCTATCTGGTGAACGATTTTTATGGCAGGGTGATAAACAAAAATGCAACCCAAAAACAACGCGTCCTTTTCGGAAGACTTTCCACTGTCTTTCTTATGATTGTTGCCGTATTGCTTGCTCTTTCCCTGGAGAACGCCCTGCAGGTTTTCCGGTATCTTTTGATGATCGGCGCAGGAACCGGCCTGATTTATATACTTCGTTGGTTCTGGTGGAGGATCAATGCTTATTCGGAAATTGCTGCCATGGGAGCAGCGGTACTTTTTTCCTTATTTTTTATCATTCTGGAGAACTATGCCCCTACAGTGGGAGGGAAGATTGAAATATTAGGAGTTTCCATGAGAGAGAGCTACTGGGACAACTTTAAATTTGTAGGCATCGTGTTGCTTGTTACCGTAACCTGGATCACCGTATCATACCTGGCACGTCCTACAGACAAACATGTCCTGCGAAGTTTTTATCGTAAGATCAAGCCCGGAGGTCCGGGATGGAAAGCTGTTGTGGAAGGTGCCAGAAAAGAAGGTATTGAGCTTGAAAAAGTGAAGGACCAAAGGTGGGATGTGCCTACCGGCATACTCTGTATGGTCCTTGGATCCATTTCTATTTACAGCATCCTGTTCTCTATAGGTATGTTCCTCTACGGAAATGTTCAGAACGGTTTCATCTTCACCGCTATATTCCTTATTTCAGGCTTGTTGTTGATGAAATACTGGAGACAGTTGAAAGAGCTTTAAGAGTAAAAATTTGTTATAGATATAATCATTCTTTTGTTTAACCTTAAACCCGATTGCTTATGAAACACACGCGATTTTATTTATCACAGGATTCGCCTGATCCTTTGTTTTGGTGATGGGAATCATTTATTTATTAATTCAACATGTATTATGTAAACATTGACTGTATCACAAATTTTAAAATGTTTCTATTTAAAATCAGATCTATGAGACACTTAACTTTTATTTTAATTCTATTGCTCTTCGCTGGTTTCACGGCGAGGGCACAACAAGAAGTCTCTGGTACGGTGACCAATGCCGAGTCAGGCGAGCCGATACCAGGAGTAACCATCATTGTAAAAAGTCAGCAAACAATTGGTACTACTACTGACATGGATGGTAACTATACGCTCACCGGCATCCCTGAGGATGCTGAAACCTTGGTTTTCAGTTTTGTTGGAATGGAAACCCAGGAAGTAGCCATTCAGGGCAGGGGCCAGATTGATGTTCAGCTTAAGCCTGCAGCGCAAGAGTTGGAGGAAGTTGTAGTAACTGCCTTGGGGATTGAAAGAGAAAAGAAAGCACTTGGATATTCCGTGGATGATGTAAGCGGTGAATCTATAAGTAAATCCATGGAAGACAATGTGGTGAATCAGCTTTCGGGAAGGGTATCCGGTGTGAATTTTATTAAATCTGCTGCTGGCCCTGGTTCTGGCACCCGCGTGACCATCAGGGGGAACAATTCATTGACGGGAAATAACGAACCCCTTTATGTTGTGGATGGAGTTCCCATTGATAACTCCGGCTTCGGTTCAGCAGATGGACCAGGTACGGCCAATTATAATAGGACCGACTACGGTACGGGTATTTCAGATATCGATCCCAATGATATCGAATCCATTTCCGTGCTGAAAGGACCTAATGCAGCCGCTCTGTATGGCTCAAGAGCTTCAAACGGGGTTATTCTTATAACTACTAAAACAGGAGAAGGTACTACGGGACTAGGGGTTACCTACAATGTGAAATATACCTTCGCGGATCCCTTATTACTTCCCGATTATCAGAACCAATATGGCCAGGGGACTCAGGGCAATTATCCCAATGATTTATCCCAGTTAAGACAAACTGGCGGTTCCTGGGGGCCAAAGATGGAAGGATCTGAACGCTTATATTGGAACGGTGAAACAAGACCTTATGAGGCTCAGTCCAATAATATAGAGAATTTTTTCCGCACAGGAAGCAACATGGTAAATAACCTGTCCTTGGAATACGGCTCTAAAGATTATTCCCTGAGGTTCGCCTATTCCAATACTGAGTCGAATTCAATTCTTGAAAATTCAGGTTTGAGCAAGAATAATTTTACTTTAAGAGGAAACGCACAATTGGATGATAAGCTTTCTGTTGACGCGAAAGCCACCTATTTTATTCAGGAAGCTAAACATAGGCCCAGCCAGGGTACTGAAGGAATTATGGCTCATGTTTATACC
>JAGXLC010000268.1 GCA_018334875.1 Bacteroidales bacterium
ATGGAATCCATTGCCCGGCAGCCTGAGGCAGCGGGTGACATCCGTTCCAACATGATCGTATCGGCAGCCTTGATTGAAGGGGTGGCGTTTTTTGCCATTGTGGTCTGCTTTTTGATTGTTTTTGTAGGTTAGGCTTACGTAACGCTTTACAGCCCAGGCGGGTTGCCTGGCTGTAAAGCCGAATGGGTTGTTTAATTGCTGAAAATATTAGCACTATGGAACTAATAAGACCTGATTTCGGATTGCTTTTCTGGATGGTGGTTTCATTTGGAATCGTGTTGTTCATTCTTCGGGCTTTTGCCTGGAGACCCATTCTGAATGCCTTGAAAGAACGGGAGAGAACCATTAATGACCGGCTGGATGTAGCCCGAAAAGCCAAGAAGGAGCTGGCTGAAATTGAATTCGGGAATGAGCGCATCATTGCACTGGCCAAAACCGAACGGGCCAATATGCTGAGGGAAGCCCAGGAGAAAAAGGACAAGATTATTGAAGAAGCGAAAGCGGATGCCCGCAAAGAGGCCGATAAAATTCTGGAACAAACCAATAGGCGTATAGAAGAAAGGAAGAAGGAAGCCGAGGAAGATCTTAAAAATCAGATTGCCAGCCTTTCCTTACAAATAGCCGAAAAAGTTTTGAAGGAAAGATTGTCTGATGATCAGAGACAAAGAGCTTATGTCAATTCTTTGGTTAATGAAATAACGATAAATTGATGGTTAGCAATTAGTTATTGCACTTTATGTGAATAAATCACAAATGACAATGATCAAATTTCAAACAAATTCCAATGATCAAAAAATAAAATTCAAAACATTTTGCATCCAAAGTTGATAGAGAACATAACGTTTTAGTCATTGAATATTTGAATTTGGAGTCTAGTCTAAAAAGCCATATATTGAGCTGCAATGCGCTTAGCGGCTGTTGTAGCATGTTGTTTATCAGTAAAATATATTTTATGCTTATAGCTAATAAAGCCGCTTAGCGCCTTCTTGGACCAGTCTCAATTTGTATTTTATTTGAGATTTGTAATTTATTATATGAGGTTTACCTGGAGAAATTAATACGCAATATTTAGGGTATGTATCAGAGCCTGATAACACTAAGATATGCCAAAGCACTTTACCTGGAGGCAGAGGAGAAAAATTTGCTGCAGGAGGTGTTGGACGACGTCCGGCTGATCAGACAGACGTTTGCAGAGAATGCCGAGCTGGACGAAGTCATTCATTATCCTTTTATTTATCCTTCAAAAAAGGAGAAAGTTCTGAATAATCTGTTTGGGAACAGAATTCAGCCGGTTTCTCTTCGTTTTTTATACCTGATCATTGATAATAAGAGAGATCAATATATAAGGAATATTCTGAGGAATTTTGTAGATATCTATAATGAAAGGCAGGGAATCAAGACGGTATCGCTGACTACAGCCGTTGAGGTTGGCGAAAGGGAAAAAGAGTCAATCAAAAATTTTATCAAGAAATATTTCAATGCCCGGAAAATTGACTTCAACGAAAGGATCAATAAAGAGATTATTGGTGGTTTCATCATACAGATTGAAGATCAGTTGCTGGACGCCAGTGTAAGAACACAACTGGAAAAAGTAAGTTATACGCTGAAACATAAAAGTCATATCGTTTAATCCATATATAAAATCGTAAAAAATGGCGGATATAAAACCCGGAGAAGTATCCAGAGTATTAAAGGAACAATTGGAGCAGGAGCAAACCTACTCCCAGCTGGAAGAAGTAGGAACCGTACTTCAGGTAGGTGATGGAATAGCAAGGATTTATGGGCTTTCGCATGTTGAATACAACGAGTTGATAGAGTTTGACAGCGGTATCAAGGGCATTGCCTTAAATCTGGAAGCCGATAATGTCGGAGCGGTACTTTTGGGTCCCTCGGAGCGGGTGAGGGAAGGCGAGCGCGTAAAAAGAACACGGCGTATTGCTTCTCTGGAAGTAGGAGAAGGGCTTTTGGGCAGGATTGTTAATACCCTCGGTGAACCCCTTGACGGGAAAGGAGCCATTAGCGGGGAAACTTATGAGATGCCCCTGGAACGCAAGGCGCCTGGAGTGATATACAGGCAGCCTGTTAATGAGCCTGTCCAGACAGGACTCAAGGCCATCGATGCCATGATACCGATTGGAAGAGGGCAGCGAGAATTGATCATCGGTGACCGGCAGACCGGGAAATCCGCCATTGCCATAGATACCATCATCAACCAGAAGGAATTTTATGACCGGGGCGAACCGGTATATTGCATATATGTGGCAATAGGACAGAAGAAATCCACGGTTGCCAATGTACAGAAAGTGTTGGAGAAACATGGAGCCATGGATTATACGGTTATTGTTTCGGCTACGGCATCCGATCCGGCAGCGCTTCAGTTCTATGCACCTTTTGCCGGTGCCGCTATTGGAGAATATTTTAGAGATACAGGCCGTTCTGCGCTGGTGGTTTACGACGATTTGTCCAAACAGGCGGTTGCCTACCGGCAGGTATCGCTTCTTCTGCGCAGGCCTCCCGGAAGAGAGGCCTACCCTGGAGATATTTTTTATCTTCACTCCCGCCTTTTGGAAAGGGCTGCAAAAATCATAGAATCCGATGATATAGCCGGGCAGATGAACGATCTCCCCGAATCCATAACCAATCAGGTGAAAGGAGGAGGGTCGATGACCGCATTGCCCATTGTGGAAACCCAGGCAGGAGATATTTCAGCATATATTCCCACCAACGTGATTTCCATTACCGACGGTCAGATTTTTCTCAATCCCGACTTATTCAATGCCGGTGTACGTCCGGCTATAGACGTGGGTATTTCGGTCTCCCGTGTAGGGGGCAGCGCCCAGATTAACTCCATGAAAAAGGTTGCCGGTACCATGAAGCTTGATCAGGCAGAGTTCAGAGAATTGCAGGAATTTGCTAAATTCGGCTCTGAGCTGGATCAGGCAACGCTGGAAGTACTTCATAAAGGGGAAAGAAACGTGGAGCTTCTGAAGCAGAGTCAGTATCAACCGGTGCCTGTAGAAAAACAAGTAGCCCTGATTTATTGCGGTACCAAAGGTTTATTAAAGAATGTGCCCGTGGATAAGGTCCGGGAATTCGAGAAAGCTTTCCTTGAAAAAATGGAAGTGGAGTATCGGGATGTATTGGATACCTTAAAAGCAGGGAAGCTGACGGATGAAGCTACTCAGACCCTTGAGCAGGTAGCCGGGGATGTAGCCCGGAATTTTTAATCATAATGATCAGTACAATATGGCCAATCTGAAAGAGATCAGGACAAGAATTGCTTCGGTGAGGTCGACCCGGAAAATCACCAATGCCATGAAAATGGTCGCCGCCTCTAAACTGAAAAGGGCTCAGGATGCTGTGATCAATCTCAGACCTTATGACAGCAAATTACGTGAAATTCTTTTTAGTTTGATCAGAAGCCTGGAAGGTGAAGAAATTTCCAGCCATTACCTTCGTAAAGGCAGGGAAGACAAAGTTTTGCTCGTGGTGATAACCTCTAACAAAGGCTTGTGCGGAGCTTTCAATTCCAATGTCATAAAAAAGGGTGTGGAGTTGGCCCACAATAAATATTCCCTGCAATATCAAAACGGCAATCTTTTTTATTTCCCCATAGGAAAAAAGGGAACCGAATTCTTTACCTCTAAAACATATTCGATTTATGATTCCGATAACGAGATTTTGGACAATGTGTCATTTAATAATGCTTTTCCCGTTATCAAACAGGTAATGAAGGCTTTTACCAATAAAGAGTTTGACAAGATAGAGATCGTTTATAATAGATTCAAAAATGCTGCGGTTCAATTGTTAACGGTTGATCAGTTTTTGCCTGTGGAGTTAAAACCTGAAAATGATGACGAATCAGAAGCACATCATAATTATATATTTGAGCCCAGCAAAGAGTTTATTATAAGGAGACTAATTCCAAAAACATTGAGAACCCAGTTTTATGAGGCGTTATTGGAGTCCTTAGCCGCAGAACACGGAGCCAGAATGACTGCCATGCACAAAGCCACCGACAATGCTACGGAAATGATCAATGATTTACAGCTCACTTATAATAAAGCACGTCAGGCATCCATTACCAATGAGATACTGGAGGTAGTATCGGGAGCTGAAGCACTGAAGAAATAATTTGGTCCGGTTGATGTATAATATTGGATGTCAAGGGATAATGTCTTGTATATACTGATTACAGATTTTTTCGTTATATATCCGGAATTGTAAGAAATGTTTTAACTCCGGTTTACCCAATGAGCGCTTATATTTTTGATTTGATCCGTGAAGGAGAAAATGAGTTTCTTGATTTTAAGCACTCTATTGGCAATTCAAAGAAAATTGCACGTGCTCTCGTGGCTTTTGCAAATACAAAGGGCGGGAAACTTCTCGTTGGAGTGAAAGACAATGGAACCATCTCCGGGATCGCCACAGATGAAGAGTATTATATGGTGGAAGCCGCAGCTACCCTTTATTGCCAGCCGGAAATTGAGTTTTCTACGGAAACCTGGAATATCTACGGGAAAACCGTTCTGGAAATAACCATCCCGAAAAGCCTTCACAATATCTATTATGCAATAGATAAAAACGGCAAATGGAAGGCCTATATCCGGGTTAAAGATCAAAATTTACTGGCCAATAAAATTCTTCTGAAAGTTTGGGATCAGAAAAGAAAATCAAAGGGAACCTTTGTTCGTTATAACCACGAAGAAAAATTGCTGCTGAATTATTTGTCGGAGAATGATTACATTACATTCTCCAAATTCAGAAAGCTGGCCAGGATTTCTCCCTTTAAAGCCGAAAGAATATTGATCAATATGGTTGTATTGAATCTTATTGACATTGTTTTTACTGAGAACAGGACATTTTACAAGTTGAGGGAAAATTCTTTCGGCGGCTAATTCATCACATACAGTAATTTATGTTTATATTTGTTAAAATTTATTAATTTGTTCTAACATTGGTTTTATTTTTGCATATATATTAATACTTTTACATCAAATTAAAAATTGTTTCTCCTAAACCCAAAATTTTTGCGCCATGGATAAAAATTTTAAACGATTAACGCTTTTATTACTGGGGTTGTTTGTGATTGGCTTTGCGACCCCTGTAAATGCACAGGAAAAGAACCTTAACGATGCCAAACGGGCCATCAAAAAAGGTGATCAGGCAAAGCGTGCAAACAATTATGAAGAAGCCATTGCCGCATTTAAAGAATGCGCAGATATTAGCGAACAACTGGATGCTGATGAAGCGGATGAACTTAAGGCCGTAGCTCAGCAAAAGTTTACCAAAACCCATCTGGATTATGGCAACGAGCTGCTAACGCAGAATGAATACGATCAGGCTCTTGAATATTATAACAAGACAGTAAAGTTTGCAAAACAATATGACTTTCCGGATTATCTGAACAAGGCGGAAAATAACATTCCGGATGTTTATTATGCCCAGGGAAAGAATCATCTTTCCGAATCTAAATACGAAGAGGCCATAGAGTTCTTCAATAAAGCCATAGAAGGCGATCCCGATTACGGTATGGCATATATTCGAAAAGCTCAGGCATACGGGCAGCTTGGTGATTCCGATGCTATGGAAAAGGCAGTGCAAGAGGCAACAGATATCGGAAAAAAAGCCGGTGAAGATGAAGTTGTCAATACCGCACAAGAGCTTGCTTATAAGTATTTTTATAACCAGGGAGCCACTTCTCTGAAGGATAAAAATTATGCCAATGCCATCCCCAACCTGGAGAAGGCTCTTGAATACGGTGGAAGTCCTACATTAAACCATTCCC
>JAGXLC010000269.1 GCA_018334875.1 Bacteroidales bacterium
AGTAACCCAAGAAAGTCAAAAAGCCTTATTAAAACTTTGTCCTCTCAATTGCCGAATGAAAAATAAATCTATGTGAAATCCTATCTTTCCTATGTTTCTATGTGGTTCAAAAAAAAGTTAAATGGTTTATTTTTACAACAATGCCTATCATCAGTTTATGAGAAATTTGTTTGCAGCTATAGCTGCGGTAGAAATAATCCAAGCTCATTTGTTTTGAGTTCCGCAAGGATCATCCAATCATTCAATCATTCAATCAACCAGGCAACCAATCATCCAATCATCCCTTCCAGATACAGGATAAACGCATAATTTCTGGCCGTTTCCCTCAGGGCCTCATAGCGCCCTGAGGCTCCACCGTGTCCTGCCTCCATATTGGTTTGAAGGATAAGTATATTGTCATCCGTCTTCTTATCCCTCAGTTTGGCAATCCATTTGGCCGGTTCCCAGTATTGTACCTGTGAATCATGCAAACCTGTGGTGACCAGCATGTGGGGATATTCCTGTTCCTTCACATTGTCGTAAGGGGCATAGGATAACATGTACTCATAGTATTTTTCTTCTTTGGGATTACCCCACTCATCAAATTCGCTTGTGGTTAGCGGGATGCTTTCATCAAGCATGGTGGTGACAATATCCACAAAGGGAACAGCGGCCACCACACCGTTATACAGTTCGGGCTGCATATTGACAATGGCACCCATCAGCAGTCCGCCGGCGCTTCCACCCATAGCATACAAGTGTTCCGGGCTGGTATATCCTTTTTTGGTGAGATGCTCGGCACAGTCGTTAAAATCGGTGAACGTATTTTTCTTGTTCAGCAGCTTGCCGTCTTCATACCATTCTCTTCCCAGATACTGGCTTCCCCGGATATGGGCTATGGCATAAACAAAACCGCGATCCAGCAAACTCAGACGGTTTGCATTGAAACTCGCATCCCGGGTGTATCCGTATGAACCATATCCATATAAAAGGGCCGGATTGCTTCCGTCCAGCTCGATGCCTTTACGATATACCACCGACATCGGAATTTGCTCCCCGTCATCGGCTTCAGCCCACAAACGCCTGGTTTGGTAATCATTGGGATTGAAGTCACCCAACACTTCTTCCCTTTTTTTCAATTCTTTTTCTTTCGTTTCCATATTATAGTCGTAAGTGGACTGGGGTGTGGTCAGAGAGCTGTATTCATATCTCAGAACCTTGCTGTTCAGATCGGGGTTTACTCCTAAGCTGGCGGAATAAGCTTCCTCCTCAAAATCAATATAATGCTCATCATTATTCTCCCAGTTGATTACCCTCAGGCGGGTAAGGCCTTCTTTTCTTTCATCGACCACCAGATAATCCTTAAATACTTCGATGCCTTCAAGAAAAACGTCTTCCCGGTGTGGGATCACCTCCTCCCAGTTTTCTTTATTATCCTGTCCGACCGGCGTTTTCATCAGTCTGAAATTTTTGGCTTGCCAGTTGGTCACTATGTAAAAAGAGTCATCAAAATGAGATACCGAATATTCCACTCCCCTTTCTCTGGGTTGAATGACCGTAAATTCGCCGTCGGGATCCGAAGCGGAAAGATAACGGTATTCATCTGCCATGGTACTGTGGGAGCCGATCATAATGTACGCTTCCGACTTGCTTTTGGAAACATAGGTGTCAAAAGTTTCATCTGATTCGTGGAATATTTCCCGGTCCTGTGAAAAGTCAGTACCCAGCTTGTGACTGAAAATCTTATAAGCACGCAGCGTTTCTTCCTGTTTCTTCGTATAAAACAATGTTTTGTTGTCGCCGGCCCAAACCGCATTGCCTGTAGTCACCGGGATCGCATCTTCATGGGTTTCACCGGTCTCCAGGTCCTTTACATGGATGGTGTATTTTCTTCTGCTGACCGTGTCCACCCCGTAAGCCAGCATACTGTTGTCAGGGCTGACACTCAATCCTACCACCCTGTAGAAATCATGCCCTTTGGCCATTTCATTGACATCCAGCATCACTTCTTCCTCCGCTTCCAGGGATCCCTTCTTCCGGCAGTAAATGGGATATTCTTTACCTTCCTCATAGCGCCTGTAATAATAATAACCATTCTTCTTATAGGGAACGGAGCTGTCATCCTCTTTGATCCTACCCTTCATTTCTTTAAAAAGCTTGTTCTGTAAGTCTTCGGTAGGCTTCAGAACAGCTTCCGTGTATTCATTCTCGGCCTCGAGGTATTCAATAACTTCCGGATTATCCCGCTGGTTCAGCCAGTAATAATTGTCGATACGGGTGTCTCCGTGAATGGTTAGTTCCTTAGGCTTCTTTTCTGCATCCGGGGGTTGCATATCCGTTGGTTTCATAGTGGTTCTGTTTTTACAGGAAAACATTAAAATGAGTAAGACTGATGCAAGCGTTCCGTAAATTTTGATTTTTTTCATGGTGGCCTGGCCTTTTAAGAGGTTTTTGAAATTAGGCGCTTGCCGGTCAAATTCTTGCTTTTTTTGGCAAAACTTGCCCGGTAAGGTACTGTAAAGATAATACAATAAAAGGAAGGATAAATAGGTTGTCTTGAAAAGGAAAAGGAGGGATTCACTCCAATACGGCAATGAACCCCAACCTTTAAGCCCAATTGTTATCCTAAAATAAAATTAGGACATTCCCTTAAACGAATATTCCTCTCTGAAAGTTACATCTGTAAATATTTTTGTAACGTTTCAATAAATTCCTCGGAGGTGACGGGCTTGGATAGATACGCGTCACAGCCGGCTTCCAGGGATTTATAATAATTTCCTGAAACACTATACGCTGTTTGTGCAATAATGCTGATCTGCGGGTCTTCCGCCTTGATCCTCCGGGCAGCCTCCCATCCATTCATACCCGGTAGCTTCACATCCATAAAAACCAGATCTACCGCATTTTTTCTGCAGTAATCCACCGCCTCTTCTCCTGATGATACATATTGAACGGAAATTTTAGCAGCGAGGGATTTCATAATCCTGATCAGTTCATGATAATATAACCTGCTTGGCTTATCATCTTCCACAATCAGGATATGTTTCCTTTTCTCTTCTTTTCCGTGGTCTTCCTCACTGTGTCCTTTGTTTTTGTTATCACCCGCTTCGTTTTTCATTTCGCAAGAATCAATAAATTTTTTATTTTTATATTTATAGTGTATTGGATGAAAAAAGGTTGGGATCTTTTGGTTAAAGAATAACCGGGAATTGATGAATTCACGGGGAGGAGTGATCAAATATTTATTATCTTTATCATTTTCTTTGAAAAACGTAGCCGTTAGAAAATTTTCATACACCCAATGCAGCTGTTCATATAAAATTAATTATAATTTTAACAGTACCTTACCGGACAAGTTTTGCCAAAAAAAAGCAAGAATTTGACCGGTAAGGTACTTAACCGTAAAACCACATAAAAATGAAGAAAACCGTTTTATTTTTTACTTTTATCGTTAGCGGATTGATGCTTTTTGCCCAGTCCGCTGAAGAAACACTTTTACTAAGAGCTCCCTCGGTTCATGACAACCTGGTTACATTCGCCTATGCGGGAGATATCTGGACTGCCGAAACCCACGGCAATCATGTTCAAAGGCTTACTGTGCATGAAGGTGTAGAGAGCCGGCCCATGTTTTCCCCCAACGGAAAGTGGATTGCATTTTCGGGCACTTATGAAGGCAACACCGATATTTATGTGGTATCTGCTGAAGGGGGTAATCCTCAGCGGATTACTCACCACCCCTCGCAGGATATTGTAAGGGGATGGAAGGGCAATGATGAGATCATATTTGCTTCATCCCGGGAATCCAAAAGCGGGAGATACCAAAAGCTTTTTACTGTGAAAAGGGAGGGGAGCCTCCCACAGTCAATGCCTATGCCGGAAGCCCACCAGGGAAAAATATCCCCTGACGGAAATTATACCGCATACATTAAAAATCCCGCTCCCGGCGAAGTGATGGCATTTAAGCATTACCGCGGAGGCATGTCTCCTGAAATATGGATTTTTAATAACGACACCTACGAAATAGAAAAAATACCTTCTGCTCAGTCCAATAATACCTATCCTGTGTGGGCAGGGAACGACCGGGTTTATTTCCTTTCCGACCGCAACGGATATAATAATGTATTCAGATATGACAGGGAAACCGGTGAGGTGACCCAGATTACCACATTTGAGGATTATCCGGTCAAAAACCTTTATTCCAGCGGAGAAAAACTTGCATTTGAACAGGAAGGCCGCATCCATCTGTATGATATTTCAGAGGATGAACTGAATACGCTTCACATCACCCTCAACCCGGATATACCATACAAACGCCCGCATTATGTGGAAGGCAAAGATTATATCAGGGACTTCTCCCTCTCTCCTTCAGGTGTGAGAGCCCTGATGGGTGTCAGAGGGGATATATTCACCATACCCACGGAAAAAGGAGATATAAGGAACATCACCGAAACACCGGCTGTTCATGACCGATTTCCGGCCTGGTCACCCGATGGCGAAAAAATTGCCTGGTTCTCCGATGCCGGTGGTGAATACCAACTGATGATTACCGATCAGAAAGGACAGACCGAACCCACCACCGTTTCTTTTGATGATCCCTCTTTCTACCACGGACCTTACTGGTCGCCCGACAGTGAGAAGCTTACTTTTTACGACAAGCATCTGAACCTGTATTACATGAATATGGAAGATAAGGAGCCCGTGAAAATCGACAGGGATATTTATGCCAATCCCATGCCCAAGTTCACCCCGGATTGGTCACCCGACAGCAAATGGATTACTTATACCCGGCGGCTGGAAAATCAGCTCAGTGCGGTATTCGTATATGATGTGGAAACAGATGAGAAAAGGCAGATCACAGATGGTATGAGCGAAGCCACCTATCCCACTTTCGGGGCAGAAGGCAAACACCTGTTCTTTGCTGCCAGTAACGATTTTGGACCCAACGCAAGCTGGCTGGACATGACCAACTATCCGCACAGGGTAACCAGCAGCCTGTATGCAGTGGTTTTGGAAGAAGGAAAAGAGTCGCCCTTTGCACCGGAGAGCGATGAAGAACCAACGGATGATAAAAAAGAGGAAGGTGACGAAAAGAATGAAGAAGAGCCGGGGATTAAGGTAAATATTGATTTTGAAGACCTGGATCAGCGAATCGTATCGCTGCCGGTGCCCACCAGAACCTATTCAAAACTTGAAGGCGGTGTGAAAGGCAAATTGCTCTACAGGGAAGATGTTCCCGACAAGCCGGGATATACCCTCCATGCATTTGATATGGAAGAAGAAAAAGACGAGGTGTATCTGGAAGGTATCCGGGATTATGAGATAAGCGCCGATGGCCAAAAGATGATCTATGCCACTTTGGGTGGTGATTATGCAGTTACCGATGCTACCACCAAACCGGAGCCGGGAAAAGGCACATTGAATTTGTCCGAGCTTAAAGTTAAGGTGAATCCCGAAGAGGAATGGGAGCAGATGTTCGATGAACTTTGGAGGATTGAAAGGGATTATTTCTATGTTGAAAACATGCATGGCGCCGACTGGAAAGCCATAAAGCAGAAATATGAAAAGTTTCTCCCCCATGTGGGACACAGGGAAGACCTGAACTATCTTTTTTCCGAGATGATGGGCGAAATGGTGGTCGGCCATAATTATGTGGGTGGAGGCGACATGCCCCATGAGGAAAGCGTTAAAACAGGGTTGTTGGGTGCAGATTATGAAATTGCCGACAACCGCTACCGCATCAAAAAGATATACTCGGGACTGAACTGGAATCCTTCTTTCAAGGC
>JAGXLC010000270.1 GCA_018334875.1 Bacteroidales bacterium
TACCAGGCAGTAGCCATCGATGAAGATGGAAAAGAGATTGTTGGTATGGATATGGAGGGTAAACCGCTTTATGAAAAAGAAATTGGAGTTCGTTTTACGATCCAAAAAGGTGAAGACGGTCAGACTTTGTACCAGGAAACGCATACAACCCTCACAGATCAGCAGGGTTTATTTTCTCTTACCATTGGCAAAGGAAACCCAACAGGGGGTGAGTACACGCACTTAAATGATATCCCATGGATTGATGCCGACCAATGGTTAAAAGTAGAAATATCCATTGAAAATAACGGCAATTATCGGGTAGTCAGCAATCAACAGTTTATGTCCGTTCCTTATTCTTTCTATACGGACAATATTGCTGATAACGCAATTACGACAGCAAAAATCCTCAATCACACCATTCAGAATGAGGATATAGATACCGGTTCTGTAGATACGCGTACCATACTTGATGGCACTATACAAAATGAAGACATTGCCAATGAAACAATAAATTTAACACAAAAAGTGAGGGATACCCTGCCTGTTGAAAATGGAGGAACAGGTAGAGGTTCTGTACCGGAGGGCAGTATCTTAGTCGGGCAAGATGCAAATTCTCTGGATACTGTTATGGTAAGTGATAGTGCAATGATATTGACAAATATAGAAGGTGAAGGCAACACTAAATTATATAAATTTAGAGCCGGAACAGGAACTAGTCTTTCTGTTGATTCCACAAACAATACCATTACTGTCAATACAACCATTTCAGGAGAGGTGGATGCAGATGGTACCAAAACATTGGATATAGGGACTATTGCACCTGGGGACACATATGTATCACCTTCATTTCCTGTACCAGAAGAAAGTAACGGAGAAATGGGCGATATTGTATTAGCTTCTATTGATAAAAACCTGCGGGGATGTATGTTAACCCCTTATTTCTTTAGTACGGAAACCATTAAAGTTGCTATATTTAACGGTACCGGTAGTAATGTAAATCTTGGTAATAATGTTAATGTGAAATTATTAATTGTTCAATAACTATATTTGACCAATTTAACCCGAATAAATCTGAAAGCGGAATAAGTAATGGATTATTCCGCTTTCAGATTTATTTAAACAAAAATAATACAAAACATAAATCCCTTAACGCTATGATTTACTGGCAAAAATTAAAATGTGGCCCAGTATAAAATTAATGTTTTATCAGAGATTCTCTTCAATAAAGTTGGTCATCCGTGTATACAAATGATAAGTGGTGTTGCCTCCGTAGATGCCATGGTTTTTATCCGGATAGAACTGCATTTGAAATTGTTTATCGACCTGCACCAGCTCTTCTGCCAGCTCAATGGAATTTTGCACATGCACATTGTCATCACCTGTTCCGTGAATCAGCAGATAATCTCCTTTCAAGCCCTCCACATGATTGATGGGTGAATTGTCATCATATCCATCGGGGTTATCCTGAGGCAGTCCCATGTAGCGTTCGGTATAAATGGTATCATAAAACCTCCAATTGGTTACAGGAGCAACGGCAATGGCCAGGGAAAAGGTTTCATTGCCCTGGAAAAGACAGTTAGACGACATATATCCTCCATAGCTCCAACCGAATATACCGATACGGCCGGCATCGATATAACTCTTATTTCCGAAATACCGGGCTGCCTCTATCTGATCGATTGTTTCATACTTGCCCAACTGGCCGTAGGTCATTTTTTTAAATTGCTCACCGCGGCCTCCGGTGCCCCGGTTATCTACAACAGCGACAACATATCCCCTTTGGGCAAGCATCTGGAACCAGGCCATATTTCCGCTCCACCGGTCGGTAACCGTTTGTGAGCCCGGACCACCGTATAAATACATAAAAAGCGGATACTCTTTGTTTTCATCGAAATCGGGAGGTGTAATCATATAAGCATTCAAATCGTATTCGCTGGAAGGGGTATGGACCTTTATGAATTGTTTTTCCTGAAAACCATATTTTTCCACATTTGTGTTCAACGCTTCGTTTTCTTCCAACGTCCTGATCTTTTCCCCGTTTCGCTTATGAAGGGTTACCGTCAGGGGTTCGTTAGCCCGGGAATAATAATTGATATAATATTGGAATCCCGAGCTGAAATTGACGCTGTTCCATCCATCTTTCCCTGTAATTTCCTTCTTTCCGGTTCCATCCATTCCGATGGAATAAACCGAACGCTTTAACGGAGATTCTTCGGCAGAAGCATAAAAAACCCGGTTGCTCTCTTCATCGTAACCGAGAAATTCTGTAACCTCCCAATCTCCTGCGGTGATCTGCTGAATCATGTTCCCCTGCATGTCATACAGATAAAGATGGTTGTAACCGCTTTTTTCACTGTAGATAATGAAGTGTTTCCCATCATCCACAAAGGTGGGATAGTCATCCCCGATCTGAGAGATATAATATTCATCGGTCTCCTCGTAAATCACCTCCGATTCACCCGTACCGGCATCCGCCAACATGATCTCAATTTTATTCTGCAACCGGTTCATTCTGATCATGCAAAGTTGATCATTTTCCCTGGTCCACTTAATACGGGGAATATACTGATCGGTTTCCCCACCTGTATCCATTTCCCTGACCGTACCGTCCTTTAAATCGTAAACGTAAATCTCGACTATGGAATTTTTCTCTCCCGCTTTGGGATATTTAAATGTATAATCTTCCGGATAAAGCGAATCACGGTACATGGTCATGTGAAACTCCTTCACCCGGCTCTCGTCAAATTTGTAGAATGCAATCTTATCTCCCTCCGGTGACCAATGGAAACCCTGAGTGAATGCGAATTCCTCTTCATACACCCAATCCGTAGTACCATTGATAATGTGATTGTGCTTACCGTCATGGGTAAGTTGTTCTACTTCTCCCGTTGCCATATCCTTGACAAAAAGATTGTTGTTCCTTACAAACCCTACTTTTAAAGCATCCGGTGAAAAAGTGGCAAGCTTCTGTGCTCCCTTCTTACTCAAAGGTTCAAGGCTCTTCCTGTCGCGATGGAATATAAAATAACGTGCAGTAAAAGACCTCCTGTAAATGGGCTGAATATTGGTTGCAATCAAAATCTTATTCTCGTTCTCACTAAATTCATAACGCCCAATAGTTGATAAATCCTGATAATTATCCAGATTCAGAAGTGTATCAATAGCCTGACCTGATTTATAGCTGTACTTAACGATAGCCGACCGGTCTTCTAATACCGTGTAATGAATGCCATCCTGCATCGAACGCAATCCCTGTACCGACTTTTGGCGGAATTTGTGTTCCTTATAAATATCGTCAAGGGTGATCTTTTTATAATCATTCTGAGAAAAGGTTTCACCGCCAGTGAGGACCAAAACCATAAACAACACTGGGTATGTGAGTAATTTTTGCATAAACGTCATGTTTTAGAATTGTTATTTTATCCATGCAATTATAATAAGAAACATGGTATTTTTCTTATAAGGAACGAATAAAATCTCAGTTTTACAAAAACTATGGTTTTATGTCTAAACATCCTATGAAAATCGATATATTCGTACCTTTTTATGAAGAAGCCTTTCAAAATCCGGTGAAGGTCATAAAAATCAGCAGAGATTCCTAAATTTGTAAAAAAATCTGACGGGCATAAATTGAAAACAAAAACAGAGACATCCTTGTGCGGTTTGTTTAGTAGCTGGTGCAGTGAAAGGCCGGAAAACATTCAACCCTTGCCTCCCACTGCTTCGAAGCGCACTTATTACAGGATAAAAAGCCGAAATTACAGGGCCATTGGGGTACACAATCCCAATCTTAAAGAAAACAAGGCATTCATTTCGATGACCCGTTTTTTTATGGATGAAAAAGTCCCTGTTCCCGAGATCTATCTCTGCGACCTGGAAAATAACATCTATATTTTGGAGGATCTTGGCGACCAGACCCTTTTCTCCCTTATTCTTCAAACAGGCAGCCATAAAGAACATTCAACCGAATTAAAACAATGGTTAAAGCAGGCCCTTAAAGAACTTGCCCGAATTCAGGTAATGGGTGGAAAAAAAATGGATTTTTCCATTTGTTATCCTTATAAAAAATTCAGCAGGGATTCCATCCTCTGGGATCTGAATTATTTCAGGGAACAATTCCTGAACCAGTTGGGCATCAGATACCATTCTAAAAAACTGGAGAGAGACTTTCAACAGTTTGCCGATTTTATCATGCAGGCAGACCATGATTATTTTATGTACAGGGATTTTCAGTCCAGAAACATGATGCTGCATCAAAATACACTATATTTCATCGATTACCAGGGTGGAAGGAAAGGCCCCCTTCAATATGATGTAGCCTCTTTCCTTTTTCAGGCGCGGGCAGCACTACCAGAAGAACTCCGGGAAGAGATGCTCGAATATTATATGGAAATGGCTGAAATGCTTACCCCAATAAACCGGAGCGAATTCCTTCAGTACTATTATCCGGTGGCGCTGGTCAGGGTTTTACAAACTTTAGGAGCTTATGGATTAAGGGGGTTAAAAGAAGGCAAACAACATTTTGTTAAAAGCATTCCATTGGCCTTACAAAACCTCCGGTTACTAAAAGAAAAAAATACGCTTACTTCTGATTTGCCGGAACTCGACCGGATAATCAAGGAATTAAGCCTAATCAAAAACATTCATTGATGGAGCATACAAAACAATTAACCGCTACAGTAAACAGTTTCTCTTACAGACGAGGAATTCCATACGACAACAGTGGACACGGTGGAGGATACGTATTTGATTGCAGGGGCATCCTCAATCCGGGCAAATTTGAAAGATATATGATGCTAAACGGAAAGGATCCGGAAGTAGTTGAATTCTTTGAAAAAAACACAAAGATTTATGATTATCTGGAGCATACTTTTCAATTGGTAAAAACAAACCTGGATAACTACATTGAACGCAGCTTTTCTAACCTTATGATAAATTTCGGATGTACCGGAGGACAGCACAGATCCGTCTTTTGTGCAGAATGGATGGCAAACCGGATAAGGAATAACTATGATATAGTGGTCAAAATCAATCATCTGGACATGAAGGAATGAAAGCAATGATACTGGCAGCCGGTATAGGCAGCAGGCTACGCCCTGTAACCTCCAACATTCCCAAGGCACTGGTGGAAGTTGGAGGCAAAACCATGCTTGAGAGAACCATATGCCACCTCAAACAATATGGCTTCGATGAACTTATTATCAACCTGCATCATTTCCCGGAAAAAATTAAGAATTATCTGACAAAACACCATTATTTCGGAGTAAATATCAGTTTATCAGAAGAAAGTCCGGAACTACTCGATACCGGGGGTGCTCTGAAACATGCTTCATGGTTCTTCGATGGTGACCAATCATTCCTTATACACAACGTGGATGTTTTAAGCAATCTCAATATCAGCAAACTGTACAATTACCATCAAGCCCGGGATGCGTTGGCTACCCTGGTGGTGCAAAACAGGCCAACATCAAGGTATCTGCTTTTTGATGAGCAAAACACGCTTTGCGGCTGGGAAAACACAAAGACCGGAAAAAAGGTAGTGATAAAAAATAATAAAACACTGAAAAGACTGGCATTTAATGGAATTCATGTTACAAACCCTTCAATATTCAACCATATGCCCGGTAGAAATGTTTTTTCCATAATGGACATTTATTTGAAAGCAGCCAAAGAAAAAAACATCCTGGCTTATATAGACAGTGAATCTTATTGGTTTGACATAGGAAATCCGGAAAGCCTTGAAAAAGCGCGGAATTTCATATCAGA
>JAGXLC010000271.1 GCA_018334875.1 Bacteroidales bacterium
ATAATCAACTCCTTCATGCTCATAACCGGTGAATATCCGCACCATATCCGTTCCCAGATCGCGGGCCAGCTTGGCAATTTCTCCCACGTAACTTGCCTGTATCTCCACGTTGGGTATTCCTGGTTTATCCACACCTGCTGTAAAGTCGGTATAACCTGCCAGGCCTACCAATTCAAGACCCAACTCATCGATCCTTTGCTTAAGCTGTTCGCGTTCGGCTTCATTATAATCGAATGGTGAAACATGAGGCCTTTTGGCCACCAGCATCACGCCGTCGAAACCCAATTCTTTGGCCTTAACCAAAAACTCATCAACCGTGAGCTGGGCCTGTCCCCGCCAAACTCCGGCATAACTGACCGAGTGCAGGCAGGTTTTGACCTCAAAATCTTCGGGATTGCCGGTGGGGGTGTCTTGGGATAGAGATGTTTGAGAGTTGAACAACAAATAAATAAGGAAAATTAAAAATAAAGGGAAGCATTTCTTTTCAAAAAATTTTAATGAATTCATAGATAGTATACATTTTAAATTTTTAAACATAAAAAAATAACCATCGACCAGCATTTTAGACTTAATTTAACTGATCCATGGTTATCTTTTTAGCCTTTTAAATTATTTATAAGCAGGACTTTGCTTAATCACATCAGGTTGATTCTCGATAGGATCTAAAGGAATGGGAAAATACCTGTCTTCTTCGTTGAAGGTAGTTCCCTTAAGAAGCGGTCTCCATTGCGAATCTTTTTCTATATAATTATTTAACTCTTCTTCCATATCAAGAACACCAGCTTTATCCCAACGTCTCAAATCGAAAAAGCGAAGGCCAAATCCTGCGGTTTCAAGCAGGGTTTCTGTCCGGATCGCCCTCCAGGCTTCTTCTTTGCTGCTAAAATCATCATAGGTATCAATATGATAATTTGCAGCGGGTTCGTCCCCGTTAACATCGGGATCTTCTCCGGTAAATGTATAAGTATTGCATTTACCCATTACTACATGGTTATCGGCACGTCGCCGCAGTTTATTCACATATTCGGTAGCTTCTGAAAGATTACCTTTTCTTGTTTCCACTTCAGCTTTCCATAAATAAACATGACCCAACCGATATTTACGGTAATTCTGGGTACTTAAGCCACCCCACATCGCAGAAGGCCTATTTTTTCCGGTTTGTTCATCATAGAACATATGCTTTTTGGAATGAAAGACTCCTCCAAAGTCGGGTGATCTCACCCATGCAGCACCCGGATGAACTCCCCAATCCAGAAAGGGGATGCCCCGTCTGCCAACTGTCCAGTCTAATCTGGGATCTACAGGATGATCCGAGGGGATGAATTCAACGTTAGAAGGTATGCCATAGGAATTTTTGAAGAAGTTCTCATCCCAATTTTCTTCAGGAAGACCTTCTTCATTAACTTTAAAGGCATTAACAGCATGAAGAGAAATTTTGTAGTGGCCCCAGCCACCTAAACCTTGCGGAAGAAGCCCCATAGCCGTACAAAAGGAATTCGCATTCGTTCCTCCTGTAGGAGAAGCAGCAGACTGAATCTCAAAGATTGATTCCTTATTGTTATTATGGGCTATATCATAATTCCAGTAAAAATGCTCTACCAATTCAGCACCACTATTATTTATAATATCATTAATAAGTGGTTCGGCGGCGTCGTAATCTGCCTGCATCAGATGAGCCCGTGCAAGGACTGCTTCTGCAGCATATTTATCAATTCTCCCAACCTGATCCTGTTCTTCCGGAAGATTATTCATGGCATACCGTAGGTCGCCTTCGATCAATGGCCACACATCAATCTTCTCATTATCAGATGTCATATTGGGCACTTTGGAAGGTTTTTCCATCTGCTCTTCCGTATAAGGCATGTCATCAACCGGGTTTTCTAAATTCCTGGTGATATAAGGAATGTAGTCAAAAACGATCTTAAGGCTATAATGTAACCATCCCCTTATGAAACGAGCTTCCGCTTTCATTTCAGTTACCTGGTCATCGGGTATCTCATCTGAAGCCTTATTAATTATTTCCAACGCCTTATTAGCACGGGAAATTCCATCATAATTCTGGTCCCATTTAGATTCTATTGCTTGGTTGGAAGGTAGGGCTTCATACTGTTCAAATATCCACATCTCGGGATGATCGCCTTTGGCCGAACCTGTGTTGGCATCATCGGCAGCAATAGATCCATAAAGCCGGGTATCCGTTCCGGCCCACATAGAGCCATAACAACTATTCGGAGATCCATTTAGTGCTGCATAAGCACCCGCCAATAGTCTTTCCGCTCCATCGCGGTTGGCTAAGACATCCTCTGTTACCTCACCGGGTGGCTGTTTTTCATAAAATTCTTCTTCACATGATGTACCCAAAAATATCAGGATACTCATAATCAAAGTTGCAAATAGCCAACTTTTATCTTTTAATATATTAAGCTTTATATGTTGCATAATCAGAGTTTTTATTATTAAAATTTACATATTCACATTGATACCAAACATGAACTGTTGGGGAACAGGCCATGATCCCCGATCCTGTCCCAGATTCATGCCCTGGGTATAAACCTCGGGATCCAACCCGGAGTACCCTGTAATGGTAAACAAATTGGTAGCCCGGGCATAAATTCGGACTCTATTCATATCCAACCTATTGGTAAGGTTATCGGGTAAATTATAACCTATTTCCAGGTTGTTCATACGCAGGTAAGATCCATCCTCAACAAAATAGGTAGAGGGTCTTTGACTTTTTGAATCTTCCGGTTCATACTTGGGCATCTTTGCATTTTCATTGTTATCCAGATAAGGGCTGCCCCATGATTCGTAGAGGGTCCGATGAGAACGACCGCCCTGGAACATATGGAAATCCAGGAATCTCCTGGCATAATTGACAATATCATTTCCATAGCTTGAATATAATCCGGAACGGAGGTCAAAATTCCCATATCTCAGAGTAATATTTAAACCCGCTGTAAAATCAGGATGGGGGCTTCCTATATAGGTTCGGTCATCTTCGTCTATAATCCCATCTCCATTAACGTCCTTGTATTTGAACCTTCCAGCCTCGTTGTAAGTTCCCGTTTCACCAAACGCATTGGGATGATTTGCGGCCTCCTCTTCAGATTGGAAAATGCCTTCTACCACATAACCATAAAATTCGGGAAACTCCGTCCCCTCTTCTGCTCTGGCATACCTCATATGCCGGAGTGAACTTGACCATATTTTTTCACCTGCAGTCCCTGTCAGCTTCTCAATTTCATTTTTGTAATGAGAAACATTCAATGAAATGTCATAAGTAAAATCTCCCTGGCTTTCCGGGCTGGTCAGATTCAATTCAACATCCATACCTCTGTTATTCATTTCAGCAACATTAATGGAAGGGATATCTGCAGAACCTTCCACTGCAGGTATGGTAGCAGGATACAACATATCCGATGTATTCTTTTCCCATACATCAATATTTATATCAAGCACCTCAAATACGGTGGCCTGAAGACCGAGATTTATGGTTTCGGTAGTTTCCCACCTGGCTTCCGGGTTACCGAAAGCTTCCGCCTGAATACCGGGATAACCGCCTACATTGCTACCGGTCCAGGGGTATACAGCAGAATAGGAACTCATACTGTAGGTAGTAAAACCATTGTAATTACCGATTCGGTCATTACCGACCAAACCCCAGCCTCCGCGGATTTTAAGAAAATCCAGCCAGGGAGCGGTTCCATCCATGAATGATTCCTCAGTTACCCGCCAGCCTAGTGAGAATGCGGGGAAATTCCCGTAGCGGTTCTCACTACCAAAACGGGAGGAACCATCACGCCGGAATGTGGCATTCAGTATGTATCTGTCTCCATATTGATAATTTAAACGGGTAAACATGGAGAAAGTGGACCAGGAAGAATAACTCCCTGAATTAGATTCAGACTCAGCACCTGAATTGAGCACCATATAAGAAGTAGCTGGTTCTAATTCCGGGGAAAAGTAGGCCTGTCGGTTGCCGGAGAGATAGTAATACAGATTCTCCACAGCTTCGGTTCCTGCCATCAGATCCAACCGATGCACCCCGCCAATTTCAGTGGTATAATTAAGCGTATTGGACCAGTTCCAGTTGCGGCTTTCATTGGAGTATCTACCTACACTTTCATTCTTGGAAGCTTCGGTATTTTCCCTGTCTCTGTATCCATACCACTTTGAGTTAGACATATTATACTCAAAACCCAAAAGTGACTTAAAAGACAATCCTTCAATAATATTTGCCTGAACATTAAAATTGCCATTGGCAGTTAAATCCCGGTCAAAGTTATTCCGGTCACGGTAAAGGGTGGCCAGTGGATTGTGCGCATTACCGGTTTCCGGTACTTTACTGCCCATAAAATTCCCCTTGACATCATATACCGGAATAATGGGCTGAGCACGGTAACACCAGGCAATTATTGAGCCTTCACCACCTCTGGCATCTTTTGATCCTACATCTTCTGAATAGGTTGCCTTTAATCTTTCACCTACAGTTAACCAGTCCGTTAAATCATGATCGGCATTAAGTCGCAGGTTAAACCTTTCAAAATCCGAATATTTAACATAAGCCTCCTCTTTCAGATAACCTGCCATAGCACCGAAATTGGTAGTTTCAGAGCCACCTTGGATACTTAAATTGTATTTTTGATACAAACCATTCCGGGTAACAACATCAAACCAATCTGTGCCCGGTACACTGGCTTTTGATATAAGATGCGTGCCATCGCCGTCTTCATCGCTCTGACGGCGGTCATAATTGTTCTCAATGTAGTCATCATCAATCATATTGGGATCGGCGCGAGGCGGAACAACATACTCGGGAATGTCGGGCTCGTCTCCAGAGCCATAAAGCACATGTGATATATCTTCCACGCCTGCATTTCTTTGTTCCAGCCAAACCAATTCTGCATATTCCCGTGTATTCAGCATATCATAGAATTCTTTGGCACGGTTCATTCCATGGTTAGCAGTGAAGTTAATCTGCGTTTCGGTATTTTTCTCTCCGGATTTTGTGGTTACAAGAATTACACCACCGGCACCCCGGGCGCCATAAATGGCAGTGGCAGAAGCACCTTTTAACACTGAAATACTCTCTATTTCCTCAGGTTGCGCTTCACCCCCGGGTACCCCATCAACAACCCATAAAGGATCATTGTTGTTTATGGTGGTCATTCCGCGTATCCGAATATCAGAACCACCACCAGGCACAGGGGATTTTCTAACTGTAACACCACTTAACTTTCCCTGTAATGCCTGCCCTGTTGATATTTCGGGAACATCGGCAAGGTCTTCCGAACTTACCGTGGATACGGCACCGGTTACCTGTTCTCGGGTTTGTGTACCATAACCTACAGCTACAACTTCTTCCAGCTCGGTTACGGCTTGTTCCATTTCAATATTGATCTCCTGACGGCCGTTGATTTCAACGCTTTGCTCCTGATATCCGACAAAAGAGAATATCAGTGTGGCATCTGCAGGAGCTTCAAGGGTATAGTCACCCTCCATATCTGTTGTAGTTCCTGTGGTAGTTCCCTCCACAACAATATTAACACCCGGCAATGGATCCCCGGTTCGGGCATCGGTGACAGTACCGTTTACTTCAATTTGCTGTTGACGGGTATTATCTGAAAGGACTTCATTTTCGTCGTTCGAAAAATCCGACTCGGCTGATGTTGTTAACGGATTACATAAAAACAATCCGAACATTAAAACAAACAACACCCTC
>JAGXLC010000272.1 GCA_018334875.1 Bacteroidales bacterium
TGGGCATATAAAGCATTGCCCAGCAATAATGCAACAAAAAAGGTGGTTGCAAAAAGCCAATTATGGGTAGAAATTTTCATGTTGGTTAATTTATTTGTTAATCAAGAATCCTGTAAGTCAATCTATTCCATTCATTGACGCATGCTGTTGTGGGGTGTCAAATATGGCCTTCTCCTAATATTGTGAAAACCCCTACCTGACGATCCCAAAAGACGAGCAATCAATAAAACCCCTGCTACCTGCAGACTGAAATTACCGATCGCTCAGGTAATCGACAATCTCCTGGTGTTCATTATCTATTGCCAGTTGCATGGCGGTTTTCCCGTCTTTATTCAGGCCATCTTTTCTGGCGCCGGCGTCAAGTAATAATTTGACCTGGTCCAAATATCCTTCCCTGCAGGCCAACATCAGAGGGGTGTTGCCATCCCCGGCTACATGGTTCACATCTGCTCCATGATCAATGAGGAATTTGGATAATTCGGGCTTTTCCCAGATGATGGCAGCGGCCAGATTGGTATAACCTGCTGCCTCTCCTTCGGGAATAGGATTATCCACATCAGCCCCATGAGAGACCAGTATTTCCAGCACCCTGATAGCAGGTGGCTCTTTGGATACACAATAGCTACGCACCGCATTGTCAAAAGCAGAGGTTCCCAGCTTATTTTCTGCATTTACATCTGCTCCCTTTTCCAGCAACAGCCTCACTATATCGCCGGTTTTATCGCCTTTTCCTGCCCATACCAATGGGGTAGCTCCATCATCGGCAATCACGTCCACACGGGCACCTTTATCAAGAAGAAATTGAACCATATTCAGGTTTCCGCGGTAACAAGCCGTGTTGACCAGATAGCTGCCGCGTTCCCTTTGGTTTACATCAACACCATTGTTGATAACGATTTTAGCCGAGTCGTACTGGCGCATGAAAATGTGCCTCATGGCCACGGATATATCCTGACCAGGTGAATCAAAAAACAGGAATAATCCGAAAATGCCCAGGATAATAGGTTTAATGTACTTCATCTTTCTTTCTTTATTATTATAAATTGTATTGATTCTTATCTTATCAATATCATCTTTTGGGTATCTTTATATGCGCCTGCTTCTATACGGAAGAAATACACCCCGGCCGGCAGCGATTCCGAACGGAATTCCAATTCGTGATAACCCGGTGCCATCCTTTTATTGATCAACGTTCTGATTTTATGGCCCAATAGATTATAAATCTCAATTTTAACGTGTACTGCTTCAGGTAGATCGAAGCCAATACGGGTAGAAACACTGAATGGGTTGGGATAATTCGTTATGCTTTTTGAAACAGACAATGAATCCGGCTGTATTATCCCGATAACCTCCTTCTGCATGGCCGGCCCGCCTATATCTTTGATGATGCCGTTTTGAGCCAGGTCTTCATCCCCCCTGGCCCCATCCACAAAGTGGAGAATAATGCGGTCCTGTTTTATGTCTGCACCGGTTTCCCCATCATATAGAAATTCGTACCAGTGGGGATCAGGATTATCCTGGGTTGGGGCGTATTTGTAGTATGTCTCCGGTGCCATTCCATCGGGTATATGTAAAGTAACAGATGCTGAGCCGGCAGTATCTGTTCCGGTAAGGGTAAAGTCAAAGAATCCGATCGGAAATTCGAAATCCTCCGGTTGATCATCCGGGCTGGGGTTATCCTCAGCAGACACATCCTCGAGTTGTATGCCGGCAGACGTTTCAATAGTGACATACTCAGTGCCATCATACGTGTGGAGTGAAGCCACATAACCCTGTTGTGCATCAGGCAGACCATCCTTATTTCCGTCGTACTCGCCATCCTGACCGTCCACACCGGATTCCTCAGCGTCATCAACCCCATCATAGTCCATATCTGTGGGAATACCGGTGCATGTAGTTTCTTTTACAAGTTCTATTTCTGATTGAACCATGGAACCATCTATGAAATTATCCGGGGGAGTATTAACAGGCAATGAAGAGTTTTCGAAGGTTTGGGATGTACTTTCTCTGATTGCATTACTATTGATCAAATTACCGGAAGCACATCCATCCAGATAACCATCCGTACTGATCATAGTTAACCAGCCATCTCTTTCATACACGTCAAACTGATAGCTGCCGGCACTAACGATTGATCCGTGTGGGCTTACGATCAAGCCTGCACCAATCTGGTCTTTCCGGGCTGTAAATTCTTTCTGCCAGATGATTTCTCCGCTTGTCGTTAATTTCATGAGAAGCATATTTTCATAAGGACTTCCCAGACTATCATGTCGGTTTATGCTTCCAAGGGTATAAATATTATTGGGGGATGACATATCTATATCAGATATCCATTTCAGAATGTAAGGTTGTGGGTATGTGTATTGCCATAATGCATTACCAGATTCATTCATATATAGAAGGCAAAAATCATTATATACCAATGATCGAGCACCTTTTTTCTGCCATATAAGATCACCATTTGCATCTAATCTTATGAATCCTCCTTTAATGTCTCCACCTAACAAATACCCTCCATCCGGGTGGTTTTCCATAAAGTTCATGCCATTAACCGCTATTAAAAAGTCACCGGAAATCGTTTCCAGAACAGCGGCTGCATTTTCATAATCTATCATTTCCCCCATCCGTTTTTGCCAGAGAAGTGTTCCCATTGAGTCAAATTTTCCCACCCAGATATCAGGATCATAAGGGTGAGGGATTCCCGGTATCGTCCGACCACAGGCAATGAAACAACTGTCAGAGGTGACTTGTACATCATTTATCCTTCCGGAATACTCTTCGTCTACCCTCTTCTGCCAGATGATTTCCCTGTTGTGATCCAGACGGGCAATCCACCGTTTTGCGCCGGAGGATCCAGCAGTTATATAACCCTTGTCCCATGTCTCTTGTGCAGCGTATATACACCCTGGTTCACTATCCGGTTTGTAAGCCTCCTGCCATAAGATATCTCCGTTTGTTGAAAGTCCTGCCAGATAAGCCATCAGGCCGGTCTTACCCCATACTAAAATTTCTCCGGTGGAGAGTGTGTCAAGCCCATAAAAATATGTATTGCTTTCCTCAATACCTGTACCGTAAGTATAAGAACCGTTATGGAGTTCACCTCCCGTTCCCCGGAGCGAAACGCTGAATACAGGCTGATCCGGGTCGTTGGAAGAGATCTCAAGCACAGCAGATTTCGGGCCCACCGACTGGGGTTGGAAGGTAAGATCAATAGTACATGAACCTTCAGGTGATATCACGCCACATTTATTAGAACAGTGAAACAATGAGACGTTGGGTCCGGAAATGTTGACGGATGAAATGTTCAACTGGCGTTCTCCGGTATTTTGTAGCAGTAGCTGTTCAGTAGCCAGGTTACCGACAGGCACTGATCCGAAGTCCAACACTTCTGTTTGAATTTCCAGCCGGGCTGAAGGGGTTCGGGCCAGTATGGAAACACTCACTTCAGGATTGTAGGGATCGTTGGAATAAATAAGAAGCTCCGCTGTATGCATCCCGGGTTCCGAAGGCTCGAAAACCACCTTCATCTTACAGCTGGTATTCTGTGCAATGGTGACGCATGATGACCTGTAAGAAAATGCGTCGGATTGGTCATTGGTAATTCGAACTGAGTCAATAACAAGCTCGGCATCACCATTATTTTCTATGATCAGATCTAATGAATCAATCTCGCCTACTTCAAGAGATTCAAATTCGAGATTATCAGGATCTGTAGCAATAACAGGATATGGAGTCCGACCGTTGATTGTTGCAGTGATCAAAGGTGTATCCGGGTCATCAGATTCAATGATCAGGGTAGTTTGCTTTTCTCCAATAATTTCCGGGGCAAAGGTGACCCGTACCTTACAGGAATCACCCGGGGCTATAGTGCTACAGGAATGATCAATTGAAAATTCGGCCGAATCTCCTCCGGCAAAATAGACCTCCTGGATATGCAGGTCCAGCACCCCGTAATTTTTAATATAAACCGAATCTATGGCGACTTCGCCGGTGTCAATGGTACCAAAAGACAGGTGTTCCGGTGACAGGGTTATATGTGGTGCCGGCACTTCCACGTGGTTGGTGACATACCAGATATTTTCCGGATTTTGCTGGTAACAGATATGGGCAAACCCTTCGGCATCAATGACGATATCAACCGATCCTTCGGTACTCTCACAGGTATCCAAAATTTCATAAGACCATGATCCGGTGGCATTCATTGCGTAGCGGAGTTCTTCCGATTTCAGGTGATAATAAGTCATGTGGCTGTTCCCGTTTGAGTCAACAGCAATGGCATGGCCCCCGCTATACCAGTCTCCGTCATCAACATGCTCAGAAATCCAACCGGCACCTGCTTTTGTTGCATACCGATGATTTTCCAAGGACTCCCCATCATCCGATCCCACGTAGCTGATATGGGGGATGCCTTCGGAATCGACCGCAATATCGATCACCATGCGTTCCATCTGTCCACCGCTCCAGTTGTCCTGAATGGAGATCACATCAGTCCAGTTCCCATCAGGGGCGTTGGTCTGATAGGCCGGACCCTGCGGTAAACCCCAATTGTAAAAGGCAAAATGTGCATAGCCGTCATCATCAGCCGCCACGGAAGTGGAGTTATAGGCATAATCTTCATACAGGTCAGAGATCACCCTCTCCTGCCATTGCCCCGATCGGTTTGTATAATAGAAGAGCGGCCCATTTGAAGCTATGCCGAAAGACTTAATATATCCCATATGCAGATATCCCTCCCCATCCACATCGAGGGAAAAGGCAGTAATCCCCAGGTCATTTGAAGTAACGGTTTCAGGTATTGACCAGCCGGTACCTCCATTGGACATATATTTCAGGGTGAATTCATCTGTATTCCAGTTTGCTTCAACATAAGCTACATGTAGTATGTTGTCTTTATCTACAACAGCTTCACATTGGGATACGATACCTGAGCGAACAAGGGTATCCTTTATCCATTCATCTTCCTGTCGGAATGCATATACCAAATCGCCTTCATAGGGTTCTGTAAGACAACATAGATGGATATTCCCTGTCGTATCGGACGCTATAGAGCCGCCGGCTCCAAATCCAACCAGCTCTTTCTCCCATTGACCGAAAAGGTGGGTCGGGATATTTATTCCCAATAACAAAAGACAGATAAATAGAACAGAAGGTAAACGTTTCTTTTTCATATGGGAAGGTTTTAGAAACTCCTGATCATTGCTCGAACTCATCTTTACTGAAACGATCACATCTTCACAAACTCCACCCGACGGTTGGTGGCTTTGCCTTCCGGGGTATCGTTGGGAGCAACCGGTATCGTTTCGCCAAAGCCTTTGGTGGCGAATCTGGCAGAATCAATACCCATCTGCATCAGCTTGTTGCATACGGTCTCTGCCCTTTGTTCCGAAAGGGTCTGGTTGAAATCCGTTTCCCCGTCGCTGTCGGTATGGCCCTCTACGCTGAAATTGAGCTCAGGATGTTCGCCCATGAGTTGGTATATCTCATTGATCACCCCCATCGATTCAGGCTTCAAAGTGGCTTTATTGACATCAAAGCGGATGCCGTTGGATACGATCTTCCCGTCGCTCAGAATGCGATCATATAATTCCACAGCCCCTTCCGCCAGACGGATATTCTTTATGAAGCGTGTTTCTAAGTCGGCGGGGGCAAACCGGTCGCAGCCAATGGTAATACCGG
>JAGXLC010000273.1 GCA_018334875.1 Bacteroidales bacterium
TCCTGGCCGACTGTTACCGGAATGCCCTGAACATTGCCGAAGAGAAAGGGATCGATTCGGTTGCCTTTCCGGCCATCTCAACAGGGGCCTTTGGCTATCCCTTTGATGCAGCTACCGACGTAGCCCTCGAGACAATCAGGAAAATGATTCCCGATCTTGAGCAGGTAAAAGTGATCCGCTTCGTCTTATTCAGTGGTCGGGATTACTGGATTTATGATAAAAAACTGAAGGAACTGGAGAAATGATCGCTGACCCAGTCCCGGCAAAAAGAAGCCCGGCCGCTGTGGTAGATTTTCTCCATCGCAAACTCCCTGCCTTTAAGCCTTTATTTCCGGAGTATGCCGATCAGAAAATTATCGGGCTGTTGCCGGGATGCGTGTCCCTGCCGACAGCTACGAAACGGCCGAGAAAAACGGGCTGCTGGTCTTAACCCAATCCAGGGAAAACATTTTGGTGATGAATCCCCGGGATTTTGTTGTTAAGGAATTTTAGCGAATTGATTCAGATTTTTTTGTGCCCAAGCCGGATAGAAAGTTGCTTTTATACCGGCCTTTGGTTAGCTAGGCCTTCCACCCCGGGGCGCGATCCCCGTTTCTCGCTCATTCATCTTAAGAAAGAAAGACGAACTCAAGTTTAGAAAACCGGGAAAGGCCTAATCCATAGCTCTTAAAATATCATTGACCTTTTCCACATCTCTCGTAATTGCCTCCACAGAGATCGTTGCCCCTGTAATGCCATCAATATTTTTGTTTACTTCCAGGTTCTTAGAACCATCGTATCCTTCAAACTGCCTGAGCCATCCTCTTGCAGTAACCTCATATCCATGGGTGGCCTGATAATTGAAAACACGAACAAGTTCTACTTCTTTTTCCACATTGAATAGGATAAAATAGTCAAAATATTCGGATTTGCCGGCAGAAGAACCCATGCCGGGCGAGGAACAGCCACCGGCACGGCAGCTGTTCACCCGGCCCACATAGATGTATTTAACCTGGCTTACGTTTTCGGAGTGATGAGACTTAAAGAATTTCCCGTGGTAAGAGTATTGGTCCGACACGGCTTCAGGAACAGGTAAATGCTGTAAATCTTTATGAACATTGTTTTTTGCTAAGTTTCTGAGTAAAGACCTGTCTTGATAATCAATACTGTCCTGGCCGGCTACTACCCCAATATTTAACAGGGCTAATACGAATAAAGCGATTCTCTTTAGTCTCATATTGCTAACAGATTTAAAACATGATACCAAAACCAGCATTGAAAGTCTTCGCGAACTCATTGCTTGAGCCATCCTTTATAAATTGCATATCTGCTTTTACCACTGCACCCCTGGAAAGGAAAAGCGAGAAACCTGTAGTAATCACATCTTTTTGATAAGCGTTGTTTCTTGTTATGTTCTGTGAAACTGTATAGTGCGTATCAAAGTTTGAATACCGGACAAAAGGAATAAGCTCAGTTTCTGTCCGGGCAGTTCTAAGGATGTTGTAACCCACGTCCAGATAATATCCGAACATGCTGCTGCCCAGGTTGCCGCCACCTTTGTTGGCTGTAAAAGCGTTGTACTCATCTGTATTATCCAAACTGTTGTAATAGAGCTGCCCGGTTAACTCAAAACCTTCATACGAGTACCTTGCATCGACACCAATCATAGATATTCCGACAACGGATGAATCCGCCCGGGCTAAAGCTGCTTCGTATTCTTTCTCTATTCCATCGTAAAGGGAGCTTTGCGTTTTTCCAAAATACCCGGAAAGGCCAATATTCAAACCACGGATGCCAAAATATTCAACCCTTCCTGCAAGGTTGGGGGAGCTCATAAAAGACTTCGAGGCTTTTTGTCTTCCTCCTCTTAATCCGCTTGCACCGCCTATTTGTGCAGAGCCATCGTCGAAACTTTTGAAACCATTCATTACATAGACCTGGTATTTAAGAAAGGCAGGTAAAATAAGACCGCTGGCGCCAAAACCTATTTCACGCCACGTTGTGGGGGCTACATCATGACTCAGGAGAGGGCGCTCTACGCCATTAAAAACAGTTGGCTCATGATAAAGGTTGACAATTCCCATTGGTGACAAAAGCAAGCCGCCCTGGAGATTCACGTAATCATTCAGTTTGTACTGAAGAAACATCTGTTCAACATATATTTCGTCCACATGCTCAAACTCCAATTCTGTGACAAACTGTGTCCTCGAATTGAACTGATAGCCCATCATCATAATAAAACGATGCACATCCAGCTTTCCATTATTTCTGAAATCTTCAGAGAGGGGCTGATTATAATGGACTCCTCCATATCCTCCTATTTTGAGGTTGCCTTTTGTTCTTAACAGTTTCTCCGCACTATTAAAATAAAGGTTCTCCGGAATGCTGTCCGTTAATTGTGCGTTTGCAAATACAGAAAATACCAACAAAACACCTGTCAATAATACCATTCTTTTCATTTGACTGAATTTTAAAATTTAACATTAAATATCAGGAGGCAAAATAAGCGACAGGCTTTTTCACGGGCAATCCCTATTTATTGGGATATCTTTAGCGATATACTTAGCTGCCAAATAACATTTTAATTTTCAGAAGGCTTGCAGAGGTAGGGTTGAAACAGGATTTCAATTATTCGGTTTATGGTAATTTTTATATTTTTGTCCAAATGCAAGTATATCATTAATTTGAACAAGTAATTATTTATAATGAACTTACTAACACTTGCTTTAATAGGAGTCGGATTATCGGTAGACAGTCTTGCGGCAAGCATAACCACAGGGGCTTGTTCAAAAAGGATAAAGGCAAATCATGTATTGAAAGTAGCTGTTTTTATGGCCCTCTTTCAGGGTACAATGCCCTTGATTGGATGGATCATTGGCAATAGTTTTAAGAACGTTATTGCAAACTTTGATCACTGGGTGGCTTTTGTCCTGCTGTTAGGAATCGGAGGAAAGTTAATCTATGAAGGAATAAAGTCTGCAGAAGAGAACAACTCAGGAATCGTGCCAACCAAAACCCTGATTTTGATGGGCATGGCATTAGCCACCAGCATCGATGCACTCATTATTGGTATCAGTTTCGGACTTATAGAAGTGAATATATGGCTTGCTATGATTGTCATTGGCACATCAACTTTTATCTTCTCCACGGTGGGTGTTTTAGTTGGAAAAAAGATAGGAAAGAAAATCAACAAAGGAATAGAGATATCCGGAGGAGCAGTTCTTGTTCTTCTGGGACTGAAGATTTTGTTCGAGCACATTTATTTCTGAAAAAATGATTACACAATTTAGCCAACAATTTGAACACGATCTTCTTGAGGAAATCAGCCATATTCCTCCTGCAGAAATTCCCAGAAATACTGTAATACTCAGGGAACAATCCTATATAAAAGAGATCCCATTGGTAGTCAGGGGCAATATTAAAGTAAGAAAAACCGATGAAACAGGAAAAGAAATCATTTTGTACCATATTGAAGCCGGTGAAAGCTGTATTCTTTCCATAACCTCGTGCTTGAATGATAAAAAGAGTCAGGCCGAAGCCATTACCGACGAAACGACACAGCTTATCATTGTTCCCGCCTCCAAAGTAAAAGAATGGATGGATACCTATAAAAGCTGGAGAAAATTTGTTTTAAGCCTCTACAATGCCCGCCTCACAGAACTCTTAATGTTAGTGGACAACATTTCTTTTAACCAAACAGACAGCAGGCTCTATAAAAAACTGAAAGACCTTCAGAATAAACAGGGAAATGCAATCTCTATCACTCACCAACAACTGGCTTATGAAATCGGCACGGCACGAGAGGTTATTTCAAGGCTGCTCAAGCAAATGGAAAAGGAAGAGTTCATAAAACTGGAAAGGGGAAAAATCAAAATTTTGCGTCCTCTGTAACCTAAGTCACAAATTTCAAGGATTGCAAGGCTGTATATTTGCAGATAGAATGAATGTTACATCTTAAAATTATACAGTTATGAAATGCAATGTAGGTAAAACAGACAAAGTAATCCGAATCATTCTTGGATTAGCCATAGGGGCAGCCGGATTCTATTTTAACAGTTGGTGGGGCCTGGTAGGTATCGTTCCGGTTTTCACAGCCTTAATCAACTGGTGCCCTCTTTATCTGCCCTTTGGTATCAGAACATGTAGAAAATCATGAACAGTTAACGAATCATTTTTCGGAGGCCTCCAATTATTTTTCCTCCAGGAATGGAGTCATCCTGCCTGTGTAACTGATATGAAGTTTGTGCATGGCCCGGGTGCAGGCCACATAAAGCATCTGGCGATCGGGCTCGGTATGGTAGTTTTGCCTGTTGGTCCGGGGGACGATCACCTGGTCAAACTCCAGCCCCTTGGCCAGGTGTGCCGCGGTGATGACCACACCACCGGCAAAGGCAACACTGGATGGATCCAGCAGGTGAAGATCTTCATCAACGACGGATAACAAACGGTGCAGTTCATCGGCCTGCGCCTGGGTTTTGCATATGATGCCCAACGAATGATGGCCGTTCGAGCGGAAGGCTTTAATGGCATCCACCAGATAATCCACCTCCTCTTCTTCCTGATCAAATCTCTCCACCCGGGGATCCTCACCATGTCTTTCGATGGCTTCCACATCCATATTGTTGTTGATGCGTTTCGTGAATTCGGTGATTTCCCAGGTTGAACGGTAGCTTTTGAGCATGGTCATGCACTCGGCATTGGGTATCACCTCGCTGATGGTATCCAGATTGGAAGAGCTGAACGGATTGACCGACTGGTTGATGTCACCCAGGATGGTCTTTTTACAAGGAAACAAACGGGTAAGTACTTTATACTGAACCGGCGAATAATCCTGCATCTCATCCACGATCAAATGCTTCACCTTGCTGAAAGAGGACAGCCCCTCCAACTGCATCTTCAGATACAACAACGGGTAGACATCCGCATATTCATATACAGATCCCTTCTTTACTTTCAACATTTCGGGTTTGCCCAGCCAGCTGTAAAACCCTTTGTAAAGCATTCTCAGGTTGGTAGAGGGGAACATTTTTCGGATCCTGGTATGCAGTTGCTGCCGCTCTTTTCCTGTCACCTCGTAGCCGTATTGCACAAAGACGTTATGAACCACTTCCCGTACAATTTCATTGAACCGTTTGAGAAGAGGCAGGCGGTTGTACTTTCGGAATTTCTCCTCAATGAACCAGGCAGGAACCGGCTTGTTATGAATAAGGATATCGGCAGGCCGGAAGGCATCATTTTCAAGATGCAGCACATAGGCATCCATCTGCTCCAGCATATCAACAGAAGATTTGAACCGGATGCGCTCTATCAGTTTTTCATTCGTTCTTTTCAACAATTCCGATACCTGATCGAAAAAAGACTGAAACTTGATCTGATAATCAAAAAGCTCATCGGCCAGTTCTTCCATACTGGTTTCCTCAACCGACTCCTCTCCCAGTTCAGGCAGCACGTTAGAAATATAACTGGCAAAAACTTTGTTGGGTGAGATGATCAGGATATCTTCCGAGCTTATGGTGTCCTTATACTTGTAGAGTAAGAAAGCAATCCGGTGCAGGGCGATTGATGTTTTTCCCGACCCTGCTACCCCCTGAATCACTAAGTGACGGGCCTGCTGGTTGCGTATA
>JAGXLC010000274.1 GCA_018334875.1 Bacteroidales bacterium
TCCCCTGCTATCCAATCCGGAGGATCGTCCAGAACATTTACCAGGGCAGCGATGCGTTTGATAAGAATTTTCATCCTGTTTTTATTACAGATTTGTTACGAAAATAAAAAATTTGACCACAAAATTCATAAATATCAGAAATTCCAGAAGATTATTCTTGACAAATAGCCAAGAAAAACTTATATTTACCCTTTTAATCATCAAAAAAATGGCTTCAATACATTCCATTTCAAAACATCTGCTGATGACCCTCCTCATTTTTATGGTTATCGGCTGGCAAATCCATGCTCAGGATGATACAACAGATACAGAAGTAAAAAAAGGATGGACTTTTGGCGCCCTTCCGGCTGTTGCTTATGATACCGACAGAGGGTTTAAGTACGGGGGACTGGTCAATTTTTTCAATTACGGGGACGGCAGCACCTACCCGGATTATCTGCAATCCATATACCTGGAATGGTCGCGAACCACTAAAGGAAGTGGTATTAACCAGTTGCTATTCGACACAGAAAGGCTGACCAAAAATACACCTATCCGCCTGACAGCCGACTTGAGCTACTTCACGGAAAAATCGATGGATTTTTATGGGTTCAATGGTATCGAGAGCGTTTACAGACCTGAATTTGAGAATGAGGATGCCGATAATTATATCTCAAGAATGTTTTACCGGTACGAAAGGAATCTCTTTCATTTTTCAGCCATCTTTCAGAACGAAATACCCAACAGCAATTTTAAATGGCTGGCAGGAATAGAAAATTTCACCCACCGGCTTGAAAATTTCGATTTCGAACGCTACAACAAGGGAAATGAAGACAACAGGTTGCAGGATACCACCACCTTGTTTGAGCTTTATGAGGACTGGGGACTAATTCCACAGGAAGAAGCCGACGGGGGGATGGTCAATTATTTGAAGGCAGGGATGATTTACGATACCAGAGATCAAAGGGCCAATCCCATGAAAGGAATGTGGTCGGAAGTCCTGTTATCGGCTGCACCCGGTTTTCTTTGGAATAAAGAAAATCAATACCTAAAGTTATCCTGTATCCACAGGCAGTATTTCACCTTGGTGCCCGAAGATCTTAATCTGGCAATCCGACTGGGTTATCAGGGGACAGTGATGGGTAAGGCCCCTTTCTATATGCACTCCTACCTGATGAGCTCCTTTACGGAAAGTGTTAATGTGGAGGGGCTGGGCGGACAGAAATCTTTACGGGGAATTTTACGGAACCGGATATTGGCCGATGACATTGCTTACAGCAATCTGGAGCTGAGGTGGAAGTTCTGGAGATTGAATGTATTCAACCAGAACATCTACATTGCATGGAGTGCATTTTGGGATAATGGCATGGTAATGGATCCCATCGCCCTGAACAAAAGCAAAATTCCCCAAAACATAAACAAGAACCGTTATTTTTCTGATGAACAGGAAGGAATTCACAGCGCTGTAGGTACTGGTTTACACTTCGCACTGAACAATAATTTTATTATAGCTGTTGATTATGGTAAAGCTCTGGATAAAAGAGACGGCAATTCAGGCCTATACATTGGCCTGAATTTTCTCTACTAAATCCATGCCTCTTCCCTGATCTTCTTTACCAGCATCTTCTTCCTGGTACCACTCACCTTAATGGTTTTATTGTTTATCATAACTACTTCATCGGAAAAAACAGCCTCAATATATTCGAGGTTGATCAATTCCCGATTGGATATCATGAAAAAAGACGGCCCGTCCAAAAAATTTCTAAGTTCACTCAGTCTTTCCTTCAACAGGTAATGATTGCCATCGCTGAGTTCAACAAGGGTTCCGACCAGATATTGTTTACAAAACAAAATTCTGTTTTTTTCGATCTTTTTTTCACCTTTCGAGGACGATATGGTAATTGTTTCGTTATTCATCTTAAAGCCCTTTTTTTACTATGTTTATAATCTACCGGGGATTATCACTTTATAAATTTCTTCATTGTGATCCGAACGATAGTCAATCCGGCCCTGAATCAGTTCTATTAACCGGTTGATCGTTTTCCAGGTTAAATAGTCATATTCATCGGAGTCGGGCATACTATCATTTCCCGGGTTTTTGTCAGTCGATTCGCTCTCATGGCTTTTTACTCCCCTTATTTCCAGGCAAATTTTTCCCTCTCCGCTACGATCATACTCAATACTCACCATTCCCTCCTGAATATCAGACCTAAGCAATTCAATGAGATTGGTAGTGATCCGTTCCAGGATGAATTCATCCTGGTATACCATCAACTCATTCCTGCCGTTCAGCATATGGACATCAAGTGAATCTTCAAATGCAAGTCGGTCTTTGAAGCCCCCAACAATTCCGGATAGCAAATGATTTAGTCCAAAGCGGGAAGGGTTGACTTTGATCATTCCTGCCTCCAGCTCGGACAGATCGATGAGATTTTGAAAGTATTGTAAAATCTGATAACCACTATCCATAATTCTTTCAGCGAATTCCCTGGTATTGCCTTCAGAGAGTTCCCGGTCCTGCAACAGTTTAGAAAATCCTATTACAGAATTCAATGGGGTTCTTATCCGGTGGGAAACATAAGAAAGGAACCGCTCTTCAATTTCACCTTTCTTACGTTTATTCAAATCAAATCTTTGATCGTATAACATAATATATAGTTTTTGTGCATTCGGATCAGGAGACTGTTCAGCCTTGATTTATGACACCTATCCGAACATCTTTATTCTTCAGATATTCTTTTCACTTCTTTCGTCACTTCTTCGGCCTTATCCTTGTAATAACCACTCTGTCGGGAAAGGTCTTCAAGAAGTGCCAGGGCCTTATCCTTATTTTCAAGTTTGATGTGACACATCGCTGTATACCATTTGGCCTGGTGGAGGAAAAGGTTATCATTATCCCCGATCACTGTGTCAAATGATTCGTTGGCCTTTTGGTACTTTTGAATTTCCATATAGGATAAACCTGAATAAAAGTTTGCCGCAACATCCTCTTTTTTATTCAGCACCTGTTCAAATAACTGAAGGGCCGTTCTGTACTCTTCCTGTCTGTAGTTCTGCATTGCATTGGTAAGCAACCCATTCATCTCATTATCAACTCCGGAACGAAATGTAATGGTCGCTTCGTAAGGCTGATAGTATTCCTGGAAAATTTGATCGGTGGTTGGAGCATGACCGATCTGGTAATAATGATACCCTGTTCCACCTAAACCCAGCACAAGTGTACCGACCACAGTTGCAATTATTGCCTTTCTTTTAAACCAATGAACAGGGTTTGGGCTTTGTCTTTCCATAACACCCTGCATTTGGTCCCTTAACTCCATGACATCATCTTTCAGGAGCGCATCTTCAATTTCTTTTCTCAGATTAAATTCCCGGAACAAATCACTGTCATTTTCCAAAGAATGTTCAAATTCTCTGACTTCTTTTTCTTTCAGGTCACCCTGGAGGTACCTTTCTATATTTCTATAAGCATTCATAATCAAAATAGTTTTTTAAGATTGATTGATTGATTGATGGTTTGATGGTTTGTAATGTTTATCTAATACTTAACATGCAAATAATTAATATTTAATGATGATTAATTGAATCCGTCCTGCTGGTCATCTGAGCCACCCGAATTGTCATCCGTGTCATTGGCATCGCCCCCTTTAATCAGAAGCATATCCCTTGTATTCAATACATCTTTTTTAAAAATTGACGATAATCTGCTGTCTTGTTGTTTTTTGTCTGTAGCTTTCATTTTGTATGGTTTTTCAAGGTTAGTAAGAGATTTTATTAATTGAGACTAATTAAACCCATCCTGCTGATCATCTGAGCCGCCCGAATTGTCATCGGTGTCATTGGCATCGCCCCCTTTGATCAGTAGCATTTCACGGGCATTCAATACTTCATTTTCAAAAACTTGGCTGATTCTGTTTTCTGTGGCTTGTTGTTTGGTTTTTGTTTTCATGGCTTTTAAATTTTTATGGTTTTATATTATAAGTTTCATTAAATTCATATATCACTATATTTCAATCCATAGAGTTACTATGTCAAATTTTACAGTTAAAAAAAGTATTTATACACCTGTATTCTTAATTTCCTAAATTCATTTTATACTTTAATTCATCTTTATTTTTTCATGAATGAATTTTTATCATGAATTTCTACATCTTTATCCCATCCCGATCCAAAAGGTAACCCCCTTTTTTTAAAAAATTTTTTAATTAATGCATAATGCACTGAATTACAATTAAATATTTTTATTTTGATTTTTTATTTTTTACATTGACATATATAAATGTTTTAATATAATGCATCAAAAACTATAAGTAATAAGCACAGAAACAGAATTTTGCAGTCAGGTTGTTAATTATCAAAATATTAATTCATGAGATGAAACCAAACAAATATTTTTGAATTCAATGATCCCAATTCCACAAAGAAAAATATAGAATTGAATACCAGATCATACAAATATTTGAATAAAAATGCAAAAAGTTTTTTAAATTTGCAAATAGACAGTGATGTATTATCTTGGCAATATGGCATTTTATAGATTATTTATCATACTGATTACGGGAATTTTTCTTTTACCGCAAGGGCTTTATGCCATTCCGCCGGCAAAACAAAATCCCGTTCCAGGGGATTTGAGGGATTCCATTCAATGGTATAAAAACGAGGGAATCCGTCATGCCCAAGGGGGTAAACTGGAAAATGCAAAAAATTTATTTCTGAAAGAGCTTACCTACAAGGAAAAGGCCTATCCGGACAAACATCCCAAAATAGCCAATACTTACACGAATCTGGGAGTGGTAAACAAAATGCAGGGCAAATTTGAAAAGGCCTTGCAATATTATCAAAAGGCTGATAATATCTATTCTGAAAACCCGGATTTCAATCCCAAAAAAGTAGGGACCAATCTTCAGAACATGGCCAACATTTATGCCTTGTATCAGGATTATGAAAAAGCGGAATCTTATTACAACCGGGCCATTAAACTATTTAAAAAGGATCCTGCCAGTAACCTGGAGAGGTTGGGTATGGTTTACAATAATCTGGGTATTCTTTATAAAGAAAAGGATGATCATCACAAAGCCATCAATTTCTATAAAAAAAGCATTCGACTAAAAAAAAGAGGTGACCCGGGAACCCTTTACGTTACCCAGGGTAATTTAGCCAACTCTTACCGTCTTATAAAAAATTATAAAAAGGCTGAGGAACATTTCAGTCGTACCATCAATCAAGGCATTCAACAATTTGGCAAATCTTCCTACTTACTTAACCATCATTATCTGAATTACGGTATCTTGAAACTGGACCAAAAGGAATATGACCGAGCTAAAGAATTAATTAAAAAATCTCTAAATATTACGGTAAACAATTTAGGAAAAACGAATTCTGAAATATCCAGATGTTATGAGCATCTGGGATTGTTATGTCGTTTAAGAGGGAATTACACACAGGCATTACAATATTATCAGCGGGCATTGATTTCCCTCTCAGATCATTTCAATGATAGCACCATACAAGCCAATCCAGAGGCGGAAAACGTCCTCTCCAAATCTCAACTGGTGAATATACTGAAAAGAAAAGCCAAAAC
>JAGXLC010000275.1 GCA_018334875.1 Bacteroidales bacterium
AACTCCTCAGCTTTCCGGGCATACCTCTTGGATGCACAGGAAGCCATCACCAGTAGAATGACAAGTAACATCAATAATCTTTGCATATCAGCCAATTTTACTTTGATAAATGTTATCATGCTATTTTGGGGTGACAAAAAATGCCCTCACATGAATGAATATCCAAATTGGGTTGTACGGACATTTATAATGGGAGTTACTTATTTTGGTTAAAAATCCCCTTCTGCCTGAATTATTATTTCTTATACGATTCTGTTTTTATGACGAAACGCTCTTTACTTATGACGAACCCCGGTAAACTTTGTGTGAATATAAATCTGATGTTCCTAAATAACTAACAACCAAAATTATTTGTAACCACAACAAATATATTACGTAAATTAATTCGTAAATATATAACTGTAGATGGTGAAAATTTGCTTTAAAGCATTATTGTTGTTGATATTCTGGATTCCTGTAAATCTGAACGCACAGGCGCCCCCGTGGTCGTGGACCAAAGGGATCCACTCTTCAGGAGAAGAAATGTCCACCGATTGCAGGCTCGATTCTGTAACCGGGGATATTCTGATGACAGGGGATTTTGACAGTGATCTTTCCGACTATCTGGGAGACGGGTCCGCTGTTTCTACCGATTTCACCTCCACTTATGGGAATTCAGACGGATTTGTCGCCCGCTTCGACAAACACGGAAATGAGTTGTGGGCCTTTAAGATAGGAGGCTCAGGCAATGACCGCATCAGTTCCATTGATATAGCACAGGATGGAAACATTTACATAACCGGGCATATCAGCAACGGAACCTGCCATTTCACGGGAACAAGCTCCAAAATTGCCGATGACAGCGTCGATAATACTTATGGTCAAACTGGCTTCCTGGCTAAATATAGCGCCAAGGGCGCCTTGTTGTGGTTCCGGATAGCCGAAACCCCGGATGGAGACGCCGGCGGAAATATAGTAAAAACAGGTGATAAGGAAGTCTATCTTTCAGGGTACGGAAATGGCGATATTACATTCGGCGGATTATCAGAAAATCTGGATTTCGGGGGCAGTGATTTCTTCGTGGTAAAATACAACCCGGATGGTTTGGAACAATGGATATTCAAGGGCGGAACCTCCGAGGATGACCGGCTGGCAGATATGCATATCGGAACGGAGTTCTTACATATAGCCGCCAACTATAAGGCTGATAAAATTGAGTTTTACCACAGCGGCGGATCTCCTGCCTTTTCCTTCACCAATTCCTACTCCGGCAAATACCAGCTTGTGATGTGTTCCTATGACAAAGAAGGGGATAACAATGCTCAATATGAGAGTGATGGCAATGATAACGTGATAGGTAACGGCATCACGATGATTGAGGACTCACTTTATATTACCGGCCGGATTGGTTCGGATTCCTTTTTCGGTTATCCGGTTACACCTTCCAACGAGTCTGACATCTTTATCGCATCCATGTCGAAGTGGGCCCAGGTGGGATGGATAAAGACCATACCATGCACAGATTCGAAGGAAGAAGGCACAGACATCGACAAGATCGAAAACCAGTATTTGGCTATTACGGGAAATTATCATTATACACTGGATTTTTGGGGAGATACCACCCTTACTGCATCGGATGCCCAAGACGCTTTCATTTCGGTGATTACCAGCAACGGGTCTTTTAAATGGGCCAAATCCGTTGGGGGGACCAACAATGAATACAGCAATGCTGTGGATGGAAATATATATGGAGAAATCTATCTGGCGGGACATTATCTGAAGGACATTCAGTTTGATAGCGTCAGCTATCCGTCAGATGACGGCAACAATATATTTCTGGCCAAAACCGATTTGAATTACAGCGGGGAACCCCTTCCCATGGCAAGTGCAGGCCTTGACCAAACATTGTGCGGCGATTCAACGACCTTTCTTGACGGCAATGCTCCGAATGGAGATTATACGGGTACCTGGTTGTATCTGCCGGGAATCATCTGGAAGGAGGACTTTAATGACCTTGCGGATGGTACCACCGAAGATACCGATCCCCCCAGCGAATGGAGTTTAACCCAAACTTCCAGCCAGGGATACGCCGAGGTACGTTCCGGTAAATTTGAGGTCAGTGGCAACGATGATACTGTAGAATGGACTTCAGAAACCATAGATATATCGGAATATTCAAATACAAAAATCTTCATTGACCTGGAAAGCTGGACAGACGGCCAATTTGAATCAGACGATTATATAAGAGCTTATTCCAGAGTGGATGGAACAGAAAAAGCGCTGACCAACGGGCTTCACGAGGGAGCCATTGGAAACCTGACTGGCAGCGGATCTGGGGGATACCACAGTGTTACAGCCAGAGACACTATCCCGGCTGGAGACTCGCTTGAGATTGTCATCAGGATACTGAATGACGAGGAGGATTCGGAAATCTACCGCTTTGATAATGTTTTTGTCGTAGAGGAATCTTCGGGTGACGATCCGGTCATCAATGATCCCCATGATCCCGGTACTCAAGTTACAGAAATCAATTATGGAATCAATACTTTCATGTGGTCCTTTACGCATGATACCCTACCCACTTCAAGGGATCTTATGCGGATAACAAGATACCAGAAGCCCGTGGCTGACCCGGGTACAGGAGGCGACACCTGCGGACTCAGCTTTGACCTCGAAGCATCCCTGTCAACAGATACCGGATCAGGATACTGGGAGAAAACCAGCGGACCCGCCTCTGTCAAAAACTGGTCGGATTCTCCTGATCAAGACACCACAACGGTCACCGTGGAGGAGGCAGGTGTATACGAGTTTTCATGGACCGAGGTCAACGGCAAATGCGCAGACGATTCCACAATATCCGTCACCTTTTACCAGAAGCCCGTGGCTGACCCGGGTACAGGAGGCGACACCTGCGGGCTAAGCTTTGACCTTGAAGCATCCCTGTCAACAGATACCGGATCAGGATACTGGGAGAAAACCAGCGGACCCGCCTCTGTCAAAAACTGGTCGGATTCCCCCGAACAAGACGCCACAACAGTCACCGTGAAAGAGGCAGGTGAATACGAGTTTACATGGACCGAAGTCAAAGGCGACTGTGCAGATTCAGATACCATCACTGTCAATTTCCTAGAATTGCCTATTGCCGATGTGGGAGAAGATAAAGAGATTCAGAAAGGGGAAGAGATTCAACTCAATGCTACCGGGGGAACTGAATATTTGTGGAGTCCCTCCTACGGATTATCGGATACAACCATCGCCGACCCCATTGCCGGTCCGGACAGCACCACCACTTATACGGTAAAGGTAACCAATGCAGCAGGATGCAGCGATACAGCCAGTGTTACCATTACAGTCATTGCCGGTGACTTCGCCCGGGCCGACCCGGATACGACCATATGCAAGGGAAACTCTGTACAATTGAATGCTTCGGGAGGAGAATCCTACCAGTGGAAACCTTCGGAGGGTTTGTCGGACTCCGAAACAGCCAACCCCACTGCTCAACCTGATACAACAACTACCTACAAGGTAATAGTCAGGAACGAAGAAGGGCATGCAGATACTGCAAATGTAACCGTGGAAATTAATCCTCTACCGGAATTAAATGTTCCGGACGAATACGAACTATGTAAAGGGGATACCCTGCGGCTATCCACAGAAGGAACGGGTGATTTTCAATGGTCGCCCTCAGAAGGACTTAGCCGTACAGATGTTTCCCAACCTCTGGCTTTTCCTTTGAATACCACAACTTACCGGGTGGCCCTCACCAATGAGCATCAATGTACACAAACATCAAAAACGAAAGTTAAGGTGTACCGAAAACCAAATGCCTATGCAGGGGCCGACAAGCAACTGGAGTATAAGTTTGAAACCAACCTGAATGCCGGCAGGCCCGTAACCGGTACAGGCGAATGGAGTGCAGTTAAAGGCAACGCGGAGTTTGAAGACAAATCGGATCCCCAAACCACCGTATCCGGATTGGAACTGGACGAGAACATTCTGCTATGGTCGGTGGATAATGGAGTGTGCCCTGTTTCGGAAGACCGGGTCCATATTACCGTCAAAGATCTGTTGCCCCCCACGGTGATCACCCCCAATAACGACGGCAAGAACGATCATTTCAGGGTTCCGGGACTGGAAAACACGGAATGCGAAGAATTTATAGTTTTCAACAGGTGGGGAAACGAAATATACAGGGAAAAAAATTATCAGGGCGACTGGGATGGCATCAACAAATGGGGGGAAAAGGTTACCGCGGACACCTATTATTATATTTTAAAATTAAAATCAGGAAGGGTATTAAAAGGATATTTCGACATAGCACACTGATAAAAAAAGCCGTGGTGGGTTTATTGTTCCTTATGGCATTTGGGGAATCATACGGACAGTTCCACCCATTGAGCGAGCAGTACACACTGGATGCTTTAAGCATCAACCCGGCTTACGCCGGAAGAAGGGAGGCCCTGAGTATTGCCATGTCGTACCGTCACCAATGGGTTGGATTTGAAGGGGCGCCCCGCACAGAGATTATCAGCATGCACTCTCCCTTTTTGAAGCAAAGACCCGGTATCGGACTTGTACTCATGAATAATAAAATGGGCATCAAACAGGAAACAGGAGTGTTCGGCAATTATTCCTACAGTTTTAAAACAGGGCCCGGTAAATTATCACTCGGCCTGGGAGCCGGGGTTTCAATAACCAACAAAAATCCCCACGAGTATCGGGTACTCGATCAGGGAGACGAAGCAGTGAGGGCTACCCAAAAGAATTTTATCATGCCTGATTTCAGTGCAGGTGTATATTATTATACCGACCGGTATTATGCAGGAATTTCCGCACCCTTTTTTATGAATCACCGGTTTAGCCCTGCAAGTGGCGAGTACGAAATGTATCACAGTTTAGACGATTCCAACTATATGGTGATGGGAGGGTACTTATGGGAAATCAATGAATCGGTAAAACTGTTTCCGAACGCCCTTTTACGATTCAAGCCAAACAGGGCCAGGCAGGTAGATTTGAACCTCCATGTTATTGTGAAGGACAAATTCTGGCTGGGCACCAATTACAGATCAGAAAAAGGCATCATCTGGACCTTGCAATACCAGATCAACAACCAGTTCAGGCTGGCTTATTCCTACGGTACCGATTTTTCCGAACTGGGAAGGTACAACAGGGGTACCCATGAGATCATGCTGCGATATGATTTCAAATACTTGCTTGAAGTGGTAAGCCCGAGATATTTCTGAAAGGGTAACTAATATGAAGAAATTACTGATCATATACATCATACTTTTTGTAGCCTTGTTAAAAGCCGGGGCGCAGAACCGGCATTATTCCGCGGAACCGGCTCCTTTCAGCTCGGATCGGTATGATGAGTTCTCCCCTGCAATGTACCAGGATAGCATTGTTTTTTGTTCCAACCAGCCCGATGATCTTTTCATTAGATACGTGACCGGAAACAAGCAGGAGCATTTTAACATCTACTGCATCAATCCCGATGACACGGCAACATGG
>JAGXLC010000276.1 GCA_018334875.1 Bacteroidales bacterium
TATAGAAAATATATGAGCCTGGCCCTAATGGGCATAATGGCTGAACCGAAAGATTTTTTCGATAATGAAGACGAAAAACCCAGAGAATTAACCGAACAAGAAAAAGAAGAAATAAGGCGAAGGTATGAACGCAAAAAATTGGAAAGAATGAAAAGAAGAGGAATGAAAGAATTTGAAATAAATGGCGTAAGAGTTTTAGCACTAAATTATAAAAACGCTTTACGAAAGTATAATAACGCCAAAGATTATAAAATAAATTAAAAATAGGAGGTTATTATGACATATATCAATATTGGAACAAATAAGGGTATTTTGCGGAACATTAAAATAAACAAACCCTTCCAAGACATTAAAGTAAAAGATATTATGTCCATTATCAAAAAACACTTTGATAATACCGAGAATATAAATATTCATGGTTGGGCAGATGTCACAGATCAAAATCAATAAAAACGTAAACTATGCAAACACTACTAAAAATAACAACTGGAATAGCAATATTTCTAACAATAGTTGGAATAGTGATTATTGCCGAAATGACATGGATTATACCTATCATGCCTTCAGAAACAATTTACTACATAATACTATTCCTATTCAACTTAGCAATAGGATATGTTATTGCCCTTACGACTATGCTAATACTTGATTCAATATTTAAAGACATAATTTAAAAATCTTAAAACTTTGTCAACCATGAAACGATTGAAAGATAATCAAAAGATTAAGGCCATTGCCGAAAATGGCGACGTTGACATCCTATCGTGGAAAGAACTAAAAGAATTGTTATGGTCATTCCACGCAGATGATGAAGAATTTACTAATGACTTCCTGGCAATTTCTGTAATATGGCACAGTACCTGGAAACATATAATGGAGATTGAGCGCAGTCTAATCAAAAACGGAGTCTACTCAAGTGAAGACATCGAATTCAAACTCTTAAACGAATAGTCAAATGCTAATCAGGAAACAACATCTTAACCTAATCAGAAAGATCGCCTGGTCCTTCCACAACACAACTGGATTGGATTGGGATGATCTTTTTGGTGAAGCCTCCCTCGGTTATTGCGAGGCGGTCAATAGCTACAACCCAGGCAAAGGCGCAAAACTCACAACCTGGATTTATAGCTGTGTGCAGAAAAAACTCATCAACTATTGTAAGTACGAAAATCGGGTCAATCATAACATATCCCTTCAGGACATGCCCAAGGATGTGCTCATTGACCCGATTCCTTATGTTGAATTGGAAGTATCTATGCCAAAGGCAGTCAGGGAAATAGCTGATATAGTATTGCAAACACCTCACCTATATCTATCCCTCCCCCGAACGATGGCCCGTCCTTTAATAGCGGAAAAGATGATGCGTTATAACAATTGGACTTGGTCCGAAACGCAAAAGGCTATTAAACGCATGGAAAATCTTTTAGAAAAAACCAAGTAATTTTGTATAATAAAATATAATAAAAATAAAATTCCTATGACAACTACTCGTGAAACACAAAGAATTCAAAACTTAACTGAATTCCTAAAGGAGGCAAAACGATTATCTGATAAAAATACCAGATTCAGTTATGCCAAACTTAGTAGTCAACACAAAGTTGATCACAGACACTTCTTAACAGCCCTTACACTTTGGTATTTTGAACGAACCAAGCGCCGGGGTTATTATAAATGCAAAGTCGATCACATAGAACCTTTCCACGCCCGTCAAATAATGGCGGAAGAAAAAAATAAAGGGAAAAGAACCGGGCAGAATGAAAGGGAACCTCTGACGGAGTATTCCATCGACGAACTACTCGATGAATTGAAGCGACGGGGGGTCAAGATTGATGGAAATATCTGGGTACCAAAACAATTCTAAAAATGATCGAAGACTTATTTCACGATTATGGTATTGATACTGCCCCGGAGGATAATAAACACTATCGTCCGGGGTGGATCAATGTTGAATGCCCATTCTGTGGGCAAGGATCTGGAAAGTATCACCTTGGATTCAACATAAAAGATGGGTATTTCCATTGCTGGAATTGCGGGACAGAAAACGCCTGGTCTGTCAAACGAACCATAGCTAAACTTATTGGTGTCAGTGAGAAGGAAGCTGTAGTGTTGATAAAAACCTATCGAATATCAATGAAAGGTGGGAAAGGCAAAGAGCAGGCAAAGGTCTCAATCAACAAAAAGCAATTTCGTTTGCCCCCGGACAGTGGGGAGATGAAAAAGAACCACCGTCGTTACCTGGAAAAAAGGAGGTTTGATCCCGATTGGCTCGAACAAGAGTGGAAAGTGATGGGCACCGGGCCAATGGCAAAACTGGATGAGGTGGATTACAAACACCGAATCCTTACCCCGATTTATTGGAATAATCAAATGGTATCATTCCAAACCCGAGATATCACCGGCAAACACTCAATGCCTTATTTAGCTTGTCCTCAGGAGCGGGAAATCATGTACCACAAACACATCATCTATACCAATCCCTCTTACCCGCTTTGGGAATGGGGTATCTGCGTTGAAGGGAAGTTCGATGCATGGCGATTCGGTCACCCGGCCTTTGCCACCTTCGGCATTGGGTATACTTCCAAGCAAGTCACCTTAATCGCTTCCCTTTTCAAACAGGTTTACACGGTATTTGATCCCGAACCGCAAGCTCAACGGCAAGCGGAAGATCTAAAAGGGGAATTGAGGTTTAGAGGGGTTGAATGCCACAATATCAAACTTAAAAGCGATCCAGGAGATTTGCCCCAGGATGAGGCCGATTATATTATTAAACAATTAAAAAGGAGGTAATTATGAAGGTTAAAGTAGAAACAAAACAATTTACGCCAGTTGACCTGACTATCACTTTTGAAAACAGGGAAGAACTGAATGGACTCAAAACATTTTTAGGTCAGTTAGCATTCAAAACAGTTGAGAAGATAATGAACTCCTCCTCGGAGAATCCCAGTGAAGAAACTATCCAAAGTACTTATGATTTAACTTATTCGATTTACGAACGATTAGACAACGAACTATGAAACCAATGAAAATAATTACAACGATCGCAGTATTCATAATACTGGCAGGCTGTGCTGGCCCCCAGAAAACAGCAAATATCAACGATAGTGATATCCCACTTGGAACCACCACTATTGTAGCTTTTACAGACCTACAACCAACACAAGCCTATAAAAAGACCGCTCAAATTCTACAAAATGAGGGATATGTTTTAGATAATACCGACGCCTCTTTGAAGACCATTACAACAAAACCGAAGCATATACACGGCCACCGAGGGCGTATGAGTCTATCCGTACATGTACTTGAGGACGGCCCAGAGACCAAAGTAATCTTCAATGGCAAAGTGGGGATATTTGAGGATCAACCCAGTTTAAAAATAGAAAAAACCGGGCAAAATCGTTCACTTGGTCGGGAAGCCTGGAAGGAAATGTATCTTGTGGCCAAAAAATTAGATGGTGAATTGGCCTATAAATAACTTCAGAATCAACCAGTTAAAAAATAATTCAATGAAAATTTTTATTTTTAAAATATTTAATTTAATTTTACGGATTATTCCTTCCCAGAAAATATCACTGGTACAGAGTGAACGAAGTATATTTACCCAAGAATCTCAGGTTAGTAGGAGCTGTACCCTCCGAACGCTTGAGATTTTTACATTCCTTCCCTTACTATGGAAAGAAAAGACAAAAAACGCATGAAAGATGCTATCAATTGTAGCATGTCAAAGGAATTCACCCAAATTCCGAACGACCTCCTCCGCAATCCTGAGATAAGTGGCAAAGCAAAATCTATTCAATGTATTCTACTCAGCAACAAAGATGGATGGAAAAGCTACATCAACGGGCTAAAGAATTTCATGAGCGAGGGGGAAACAGCCATCCGATCAGGATTGGGTGAACTTGAACAGCATGGATACCTTAAACGAATCCGGTATCGAAATAAGGAAACAAAACAGTGGGTCGGTTCCTTTTGGGCTTACACAGACACCCCCTCCCACTTCAACATTGAAGAGCAAAAACAACAACTGGAAGAACAAGGATTGGAAATGTATTTAAAGGAAGAAAACCCAGATGTGGAAAACCCGGATGTGGGAAATTCAGATGTGGAAAACCCCGGTCTAATAATATTAAATAGAAATAATATTAAAAAAGAAAAAGACCAATCTTCTACGTCGGAAAACAATAAAAACAAATATAAAATCACCCCACCCAAGTTTGAAAAGTTTTGGGAAATGTACCCAAAGAAAGTAGATAAAGGCAAGGCCAAAACTATTTGGGACAGAATATGCCAAAGAAAACAAAATCGACCCACCTGGAGAGAGCTCTCCCTTTCCCTGGCCAGGCAGAAGAAATCAGAACGCTGGCAAAACAAGAAGTTCATTCCCCATCCTTCTACCTGGCTCAACCAGAGCCGTTGGCTGGATGACCCCAGTCAGATGAAATCCTACGATTTCAACAAAAATAATTCCCATCAACCCTATAAGGAAGAGGACAAGGAGTATACATTCTGAAAAACCCCAATGATTATGCAATATAAAATATGTGAAAAGTGCGGGAGGCGATATAAAAGGAAGTTTTGTGAATTTTGTGACCGGGAATCCAAATTCAATGAAGAGGATTACTACCATCTCCTGACCCCTCGAATTGCCCGAGACCTTAAACAAATCAATATAGACATTGACCCTGATGAACTCAATCGCCTCAATCAGGGCGGTGGGTTGTTCATTGTCGGGAAGGTGGGTTCCGGGAAAACTCTTTATGCCGCAAAAATGATGATGGAGTGGCTCCGGCGATCTTACATAGAAATAGGGAAGGCGAAGGAGTGCCTTTTCATAACTATCCCGGACTTGCTGGATAGGATAAGAAGGTCATACTGGCAGGAACAGGAGGATGAGACCTTGAAAATGTGTTATTCCAATAATCTGTTGGTGTTGGATGACCTGGGAGTGGAAAAGATATCCGAGTGGGTCAATGAAAAACTTGATCAGCTCATCAATTATAGGTATGAACAACTATACCCAACCATCTTCACCTCGAATCTTGGTGGGAAGGAGATTGCCAATCGCATCGGTGATCGAATCCCTTCCCGTATTGAGCAAATGTGTGAGAAGAAAAAAATGAACAATAATGACTGTAGACTTAAATAAAGATATCGACCGGGACGCCGGACAGCCGCGAGGCGCGGAGGGGCTTTTCGGGAGTTTTGCCCTGCATACGTCCCGGTCTTTAAAAAAACGAAAACGATGAAGCACCATTCTAAAGAATCATATAAGCATCTGTTTGCTAAAAAGTTATTGGCTAAGTTGCGGATTTACTGCACTAACTTCCGCTAACCGATGAAATTAAATAAATGTAGAAAATTAAATATTAACCGCTGACCCCGCATTTTTTTATGACCGCTTGTTATAGTGCGTTTTTGCGGGTAGGCATAACAACTAAGAAAATGGCAAATCTATATGTAAAAGAAATTGGTATGCTTAATATCAAAGAAA
>JAGXLC010000277.1 GCA_018334875.1 Bacteroidales bacterium
ACAAATCGAAAAGAAAACAGTCTGGTACTGTTCCTCCAATAAATTGTGAGTCTATTTTCTTTTTGGCATCTATGATTATGGAGTTTTTCCCGAAAAGGGTCTTGCTGTTTTCAATAGCCAGCTTCTCAAAGTCTTTTTCTTTTTTGAAGAGCTTTTCGTCGAAACGTTTGCCATTGCTGTAAAGGACTGTTTGCATGGTGTATGGATTAGGGTTATGTATGATAATATAAAATTAATCATAAAATGATAAAGATAAAAATATCATGCAATTGGATCTTTACAGGGATTAATAAGCTAATAAGGTCAGGCTCGTGGGGTAGCTGGGGGGCTACTATGGTTGGGTAACCAAGCATCCACGACGCTTCAGGGTCCGGCTATCGCCGGGACGCCTGAAGGTCTCCGGGCTGGTGAAAACCTCAGGGGTATGTTCGGTTGGTTAAGGGTACCGGGTCGGTGGGATGGAGAAACCTTCAAGCGTCCCGACAGGGACCTTGAAGCGTTGCCGCTGGCGGGGTAAACAGTTGCTGAAAGCATCAGGTTTTACCCGGGCAGGTCCTTGTTTGTGGTCAGGATTGATCCACGGAGATTGGTATGATGGTGCATACCCAAAGCCCGCTGAAGCGGGCTGTGGGCTTAGTTGTCCGGGTGTTCTTTACCACCCGGCTGAAGCCGGGTGCTCATCTCATGTGTTGCCTGTTTTCAATACACTTTGCTGAAACAGGGTAGCAGGCTTACAGGGAGGATGAAGGTCTTTGGTACAATAGTAACCTTACCGGTCTGTTCGTGTAGCTAATGGCACCAGACCGATGGCTTGGTGAAACCTTGAAGCATCCCGCGGGAGCGCGATCTTCAAGCGTTGCGAAACCGGGAAATGGAAAAAGAAAGACGAATAGTGCGCTGAGGGAGTCTGAGGAGGGGTGAAGAAGGGCGATTTACTGGGAGGTTAGCGGCGGGGTTTTCCATGCGCTGCCCCTGGCCTCCCGATGAATAATCGGGACAGGCTCTAAAGGGGTAATCGGTCTGTAGAATAATAGCGGTATGGTTCCAATGGTTATTTCATTAGCATGTTTACAGCCGGTGGAATTCCCTCCCGCACAGAAAAACAAAAGCCTTAAACATCTGAGAGGGAATGAAAGACCATAGAGGTTTGGGCGGGGTGGGTCCGGCAGCTGCCGGAAATTAAAGGGCGCGGGTGGGGAAAAGTGTAAATTCCGGAGCAAACCGACCCCCCATTCCGGGAAATTGACCCCGGGGTCAAAAACTGCCATACTGGTATTGTGATTCTCCATTTTCGGCGAAAATTTTCTGATAAGAACGATGTAACCACCAAGGGCGCCTGAGATAACTCTAAAGGTTATAAAGGGAAAATATTCCTTTTATTCATAACAACAAAATGCTCAAAAATATATAATTAGCAAACCTTTGTGCATTTTCTCAAAAATTCTATAAAATTCTGCCAATAGCAAATCTATAATTGTTATTTTAGTTCTTTAGGATCAATGCTTATGATTAACTTTACTTTTAAAAGTTTTTATCTCCTGCCAGTACCATAGTAATCTTGAATGATTTACGGTTCTTTGATAGAATTTTAAAACATTATTGATCCCTGAATTCCCACGGCGGTGTGGGGTTTGGCTGACCCCAAAGCCCAACATCATTTCCCCGGGCCTGTTGTTGGTAGTTCCGCCAGCGATCGCAAATCGAGTCCCGGTCGCAATAGCGAGCACTAACCCAGGCCAGTCCGTTCTTTACCAACGCTCCATTGATATTCGTGCCGTTTAACTCCACAATGGCAATGGTTCGGCCGTAGTAGCCTTCTTCAACCTTTTCAATGTCGACGGCCTCATCACCGATCTGGTTCCGCAGCCAGTTTTCTGCCTCATTTCCGTAAGGTTGGCCGGATTCCGGTGCATCTATACCATATAACCGGATAGTTATCTCTTCCCCATCGTACATGCAGTCAAACGTATCACCATCTGTTACATGGAGTACCTCACCATCCTCCTGCTGGGTTTTCTTCTTGTCGCAAAAAGATGTAGAGAGTAAGACCAATAAAAAAATAAATATGATTGCTTTTTTCATGTTTTTTCTTTATTTACCCGTTTATAAACATCAGTCCGGCCAATCTTATTTTGCGTCAATATGCCAAAATTTATCCAGGTCATTTCAATGTTAATTGTTTATACATCAACGTGTAATGTTTTCTCCGCTTCGTAATTTCCAAAATTATATTAATAAAATCTTCCAGGGTTTTATTGTCAACTTTTTTATCAATCAATCCTCCATTTTAATTCTTACTTAAATATTCTACTTTTCCAGGAATATATTTTTTTAAATCACTGAATGGATGAATGAATGATTGGTTGATTGGTTGATTGATGGATGGATGGTTGAAAGAGAAATATAGAGCAATTTCCGGCAGAGAAAAATAGTTTGGCTTAAGATTCTTTTTTGTAGTATATTGCAAATAAATATTGGTTAATTTCAAACAAAGTTTTATTATTGGTAAATTGACTTGTTCCTCTAAAACTAAAAAATAATAAAAAGCGTTAAATGGAAAAAGAAATTATATTATGACTATTCAGGAATTAAAAGCCGACCTTCATAACTTAATAGATAAGATCAATGAAGAAAGCATTTTAAATGCTATCCGGATTATCTTATCAAAACAAAGTGAAGCAACCAGGGATTGGGCCGAGGATTTAGGTGAGAGCCTTCGTTCAGAACTGGAGGAAAGCATCTCTGAAGCAGACGAAGGGAAAGTTATCAGCCATAAAGAAGCAATGAACCGAATTAAATCAAGGTACAATCTCTGAAATAATGCGTGTTGTCTGGTCATTTAAAGCTTTACAAACCTATTTTACAATAGTGGATTATCTTAAAAACGAAATGATATTTTGACTATACAAAGGCTTGCCACTAACACTAAAAATTTCAATATTTTCGATATTTTTATGTTTAAGGGAAAGATTTGTAAAGTTAAACGAATTCGAAGAGTAGAATATTACAACTCCACATCAATATGCAGCTTGCCCCCCAAACCGGTCTCAATAATTTTCCTCAGTGTAGATATGCGTATATCGCTTGAAGCCCTTTCTATTTTTGATATGTAAGATCTTTTCACATTGAGCTTTTTGGCCAGTTGCTCCTGGGTTAAGTGAGCTTTCTTACGGGAATCCTTAACCAACTCAGCAATCATATAAGCTTCAGCTTTCTGCTCAAAATCTTTTCGATTTTCTGTTCCCTTTTTTCCATATTTTTGATCAAAAAGTTCATTAATTGTTTTAGGATTTTTTCTCTCCATAATATTCTCTCCTTAATGTTTTTGCCCGCTCAATTTCTTTGCGGGGAATTTTCTGTGATTTTTTTTGAAAACCGTGTAGTAGAATAACCAATTTATTTTCCTCAAAAAAAGAAAATATCCTGTAAATATTATTTCCTGATTCTATTCTAATCTCATATATCCCCTCTTCAATGTTTAAAGAACTTGATAGGGATTCTTTCCATTGACATTACAATCTGTAGAACATAGTCTACTTTTTCTTTCTCTCTTTTTCAAAGAATTGTAAAAATTCCAGAAGTAATCCTTATAAGTTTCAAGTATTCTTATCATGATACTACAAATGTAACTAATTAGTTTCTTTTATTATTATTATTATTTCTGATTTTTATCCCTGAACTGAGCCACAGCATTTTGTTTCATTTTATGGTCGATGGGTAGTTTGTAGCGATTGATCTAATTTTCAGGTGAATTCCTCAAGCTTGCTTTTCCCTGATCATTGAAAAAAATCCATCAAATCATAATCATTTTTCACAAGAACCTTATAAAAATAATCGATTTTCATATATCGTAATCATTTTTCATATATCTTTGTTATAATCATTTTTCACAAATACATATGAAAAATAAAAATATTTCACAGGAAATAACCATTTTACACGGACGAATTGCCCCTGAAAAAGCAAGGTTGGTAGGTTATGGAGCTATTATTAAGTTTTTTAGTCTTGCTATGCCAATGCCTGAAAGATTGGCATTGGTGAGCTATAAAAACCGGCAATACAAAAAGCAACAATGGAAAATATTTACTTTCCGACATTTGCCCGATGATAATCTTTACAGTCACCTGGTTTTTGCCATAAAATATGAAGGCATTAACCTGTTGTTTTTTAAAAAATTGTTTCAACAACTGTCCAAATCTGATATTATCCAATTGGTATCGCGGGAACCCACCGGACAATATAGCCGAAAAATATGGTTTTTGTACGAATGGCTGATGCAGGATGTTTTGGATATTGCCGATATAAAGAAAGGAAACTACCTTCCTTTACTGGAGGAGAAGCTTCAGTATACGGTGGAAGGAACTTATTCCAAACGCCATCGTATCATCAATAACCTTCCAGGTACACCTGATTTTTGTCCTTTGGTATTTAAAACTGATAAACTGGAAAATTACATCAAATCCCGTTTATCCGAGCAGCAAGACAAAAAGTTAAAAAACATCCATAAGGAATTGTTACAGCGGGCATCCGCTTTTTTGTTGTTGAAAGATTCAAAAGCATCATTTACCATTGAAGGAGAAAGCCCCAAAAGCAAACGGGCAGCACGCTGGGGTAAAGCAATAGGCCAGGCCGGGTCAAATCCTTTAAGCAAGGAAGAACTTTTGCGGTTGCAGCAATTGGTTATTGAAAGTACTCGTTTTGTTAGCATGGGATTTCGAAGGGAAGGTGGTTTTGTGGGCGATCATGACCGATCTACCGGTGAACCTTTACCCGAGCATATCTCTGCCAAATGGCAGGATTTGGATCAGTTAATTTCCGGCCTTATTAAAACCAGTAAATATCTTGAAGAGTCAGATATTGATGCAGTTATTGCAGCTACAAAAATTGCATTTGGGTTTGTTTTCATTCATCCTTTTCAGGATGGAAACGGACGGATCCATCGTTATCTGATACACCATATTCTGGCCAGAAAACAATTTACAAAGCAAGGTCTCATCTTTCCGGTTTCAGCTTCTATTCTTGATCATATCAATGATTATCGCCAGGTGCTTCAGAAATATTCTCACCCTCTTCTTGATTTTATTAACTGGGAAACTACCTCAGATAACAACATAAAGGTTCTGAATGATACCATTGATTATTACCGATACTTCGACGCCACTCCCCAGGCAGAGTTTCTTTATGATTGTGTGTATGATACAATCTACAACATTATTCCCCGGGAGGTAAGATATCTGGAGCAATATGACCAGTTCAAAAGATTTCTGGATGAAGAATTTGAAATGCCGGACAAAACAGTGGCACTTTTAGTCCGTTTTCTGGAACAAAATGAAGGAAAACTATCCAAAAGGGCAAGAGAAAAGGAATTCTCAGCATTATCCAGGGAAGAAATCGAAACAATTGAAAAACAATATTCGGAGATTTTTTCCGGGTGATTTATGTTCTGCTTC
>JAGXLC010000278.1 GCA_018334875.1 Bacteroidales bacterium
CCTCTTCAGCCAGACGGTCGATCCGTGGCGTATAAGTATTGGGATAATTCTGGGTACTCAAAGTCCATGGTCCCTGATCATCGGTAACAATAAATAAAAAATTAGGCCTGTTTTTCTGTGCATTGCACAATTCAGGACTTGCAATTCTGAAGGCAATTGTAGCCAGAAAAACAACAAGGACTTTTATCAAATATCTGTGATACATACATTTTCATAATTTGCCAACAATTCTTAATGATTCTTTTAAAGTCTTAATTTCATCTTCTTCCGAATTTTTTTACTGTATCCATATTATATTTTATGATCTATTTTTATGAAGAATTTACTTTATTTTTATATTCGCTATTGGATCCTCTTTCAGGCTTGAATTCCAAAAAGATTTATTTGGAGAGGGTCCCATTTCAAACTCCAGCCGGCCGCCATTTACAATCTCTTCATGGGTAATCCAGGGCCGCTTCAAGGGTTGGCCATTCAACCTTGCCGATTGGATGTATTTATTATCTCCGGAAACATTATTGGCGATCACCGTAAAAGTTTTATCGTCATAATATTCACCAAGATTAACTTCAATCTTATCGAATAGCGGACTACCTATCAGATAAACCGGGGTTCCGGGCGTTACAGGATAGAATCCCATGGCATTAAATACAAACCAGGCCGACATCTCGCCCATATCCTCATTCCCAGGTAATCCCCACGCATCTATTCCATATTGGGTTTCCATTATTCCCCGCACACGTGTCTGTGTTTTCCATGGCTCCCCCGCATAATTATATAAAAAAGCTTGGTGATGAGAGGGCTCATTGCCCTGTATATATTGTCCGATAGCTCCGGTACTTCCTACATACCACGGTCCTTCATTTGAAGAAGAAGCATTGAACAAACCATCCAATCTTTCTGTGAATTTTTCCCGTCCTCCCATCAGGTCTATCAAACCCTGAATATCGTGTTGGGGATAAAAAAGATATTGCCACGCATTGCTCTCTGTATAATGCCGGTGCGGAGAAACCCCAATCCACCACTTATTCCAGCAATCATAATAGGTGTTATTCCCGTGTCTTACAATTTCCGGAGACCTGCCTTCACATTCGGGAAGCCATGACCCATCGGAAAACCTGGGACGATAAAATCCGGTTGTCTCATCATAAAGATTTTGATAATTATTGGCACGCTCCTTCAATATTTGATAATTATCCATATCATCCAAATCTTTCGACATCTGAGCCAATATACCGTCTACATGAGAATCTTCCAGTGTCTTTGAAACCGACTCCCGGACTTTCTCCGCTGCCACATAACCTTTTTCTGCATAAGATTCAAGTCCTGCGCGACTTCGGTCAGGAGGACCCGGCTCAAAAGCATTTTTTAACATCGCTTCATATGCCTTCTCAACATCAAAGTCCCTTATCCCTTTCATATACGAATCAATTATGGTGGTAGCAGCATGGTCTCCTATCATAATGGGAGTATAAAAATTCGCATAACTCACCTGACTCGGTATTCGGCCACCCTGATCATACATTGTCAGAAATGTTCTGATCATTTCTGTCTGACGCTTTGGTTCGATAATTGTAAAAAGAGGATGAACTGTCCGGTATGTATCCCATAGAGAAAAATCAACATAATATCTGAAGTCATTTTCATGGATAACCCGATCTTCGAAATGGCTATAATAAGCCCCATCAATATCAGAAAATACACGTGGAAACAATAAACTATGATATAAGGCTGTATAGAACTTGATCTTATTTTGTTTGGTACCAGCGCTTACCTGAATTTTATTTAATTTTTCATTCCAGTTCTCTTCGGCATCCCTCTTTATATCATCAAAACTCCAACTTGTAACTTCTCCCCGGAGGTTTTTCCTGGCTCCCTCTATACTTGTAAATGAAATGCCAACCCTTGCAATAACTTGTTCTTCCGCTTCTGTTTCATAATCTATATAAGCTCCTATACCATCTGTTCCTTTAGCTGAACGCTGATCTTCAATAATATCACCCCCGCTAAATATCCCAAAAGAATCAAAAGGCTTGTTAAATTCTGCGAAAAAATACCAGGTCAGTGGTTTGCCTGAATAAAATTCCAAAGTTGTATAACCTGCAACCTGATTATCATCAATTACTTCAATAAATGCTTCTTTGTGTAATTCAGACTCCTCTGGCTCACGTGTTATATCAATTACAATGTGGGCATTACTTGTTTCAGGAAAGGTATACCTATGCACGCCAACCCGTTCCGTTGATGTTAACTCTGCTGTAATATCATAATCGTCAAGGAGTACCTTATAATAACCCATATGCGCTTCTTCATTATCATGGGAAAAACGAGACCTGTATCCTTTTTCCGGTTCATCCTCAATCCCCGGTTCAATCTGCAAAGTACCTGCCATCGGCATAAGTGAAATCTGGGCATACTTCGCAACATGACCAATACCAGTGCCACTCAAATTGGTATGGGTGAAGCCAATTATTGTTTTACTGTCTCTGCCGTGAGGTTCACTACTATAGGAATATCCTTTATCTCTTATAGCTCCGGTGGCAGGACTTAATTGAACCATGCCAAAAGGTTGGGCAGCTCCGGGAAATGTATGCCCATAGACTGCAGTTCCTATAAAAGGATTTACATAATCTATGGGTTCATTGGTATTATTTTCTGAAGAACAGCCACCAACAAAAAGTAATGAAGCTATTGCAATTAACTTTAGTAAAATACGATTTATCATAATTGAAAATTTATTCCAATTGTTAATTATCTATTTCTATTCCAGTTTCTGCCTCAATTGCCACACATAAGGCAGACAGGTCTCCAATTCGCTCACCCAACTCAGCCGGAACAATTTGACAGGCACTTACTGCCCCAGGCAAAGCTTCTTGTTTAACAATTTCTCGGGCAGGATCCAGCAACAGATCACCCAATCTAACTGCCATACTCCCTACAACAATTAATTCAGGATTTAAAATATCAAGTAAAACAGACAAGCCTTTCCCAAAATACTTCCCGCTTTTCTTAATGACTTTAAGTGCTATTTCATCTCCCTTTTTTGCTAATTCAACAACATCTTTACCTGTTATTTTAAAAGGTTCCTTATACTTTTCAAGCATTTGTTGTTCTCCAATTTGTTCTTTAAGACAAAGAAGTTCGAAGGCCATCATCTGAGATAGACCGGTACCACTACAAAATCCTTCAAAAGAACCCCTTTTGTTATATCCAATAGGCCCATCACTGTCTAACCGAATATGCCCGGCTTCTCCTCCGAGATCGTTGGTACCGGAATACAATTGTCCATTCAGAATCAAACCTGCTCCAAGTCCGGTACCGAAGGTTAAAAAAATCAAATTGTTATATCCTTTACCTGCTCCATATCTCCATTCAGCTAATGCTCCTGCGTTTGCATCATTTTCAATAGCAACCGGGACCTGAAATTTATCCGTGAGAATTTTTACTATAGGTACTTTATCCCATCCGGGAAGATTGGGAGGAGAACAAATCATTCCCTCTTTACTGTTCAAAGGTCCGCCACAACTGATTCCAATACTTGATATTTTTTGTTTGTGAGAAAATTCGGATATCTGCTCTATAAAAAAATCAACCGTGGGCTGCCAGTTGTTTTTACCTTTGGTAGTAGCTATTTGTTTCCTTTGATCAATATTTCCTTGGTCATCAATTAACAAAACCGCCGACTTTGTGCCGCCAATATCAATACCAATATACCATTGTTTATTCATTTTTAATTGGGTTTTAGACTTATTTACTTAGTAAATCTCATATTATAAATCGCCAGAAAGCTTAAATAAAGAAAAATTCCAAGTGGAATCAGGAAACTTATTTGGATAGACCATTCTGCAACCACTCCCATAATGGCCGGAATAAAAGCCCCTCCGACTATTGCCATAACAAGCAATCCCGAGAGTTCATTGTCCCTTTCCGGCATGCTATCAATGAGAATAGAAAAAATAAGGGGAAAAATATTTCCAAAACCTATTCCGGCAATAAAAATAGAGACAATCACAATTGTTTCGGATGGCATAAACATGCCCAATAAACCTGCCAATCCTACCAATGAACTGATAATGAAAAATCTTTTAGGAGATAAATAGTTGAGTATTATTGAACCAAGCAATCTGCCGATGACCAATGATGTAAGAAAAAAACCTATGCCTAATGTTGCCAGGCGCTCGATATCCAGTCCAAATCTATTCTCAAGGTATGTTGCAATCCAGGAATTCAAACCTACTTCTGCACCTACATATAAAAAAATCCCCAATACCATTAAAGATACACGCCGGATTTTTAAAAGTGCAAAGCTGCTGCCTACGCTGGCCAAACTGTTTAATCCTTTGGCCTCGCTGGAGTTTACCATCTTAAGAGGTAAAATGGCAAACAAGGTAATGGCCACAACAATAGCATAAATCAAAAAAATGTTTTGCCAGGCCAGGCCAAGAAAAACGATTAACGGAACAACATAAGGCCCTGTATTGGTACCTATGCTTTTAATGAACTGAGCAAATGTGAGGTTCCTTGAATATTTGCCCTCTTCAGAAACATCTCTCATAGCTGGATTTCCTGCAACCTGGAGCCCACACATACCTATTCCCACCATAAATATGGCAATAAGTACATAATAATACTGAGCAATGCTGATGCTTGGTATCAGTAATCCAATAAGTGCAATCAAAAGAAATGTAATCAACACGTACTTTTTCCCTTTCCTGTCCGATAAAATTCCGATGGGTACAGAAAATAAGCCAAAAGGGATCAGCCCTGCAAAAGGCAATAATCCTGCAAGACTGGAAGATAGATCAAATTCCTTTGTTGCAAATCCAACAAGGGTACCGACCACATCACCAAAACCCATTACGAAAAAAGCAAGAAAAATTGGAAGCGTTTTAAGTTTCATAGGACTATTTCATTTAATAGGATTTATAATTATTTTTAAATTGATCTTATGTTTTATAACTCTTCTGGTATATGCCATTTTTCCGGTATAAAATCAGGATTCAGGCTTGGCAATTGAGCATTTACCCGTTCTCTCCATTTTGTCAGTTTCTGATATAAACGGTTAGCTATTTTTTTATGACTGTCAGCCAAATTGTTCTGTTCTTCAATATCTTTTTTCAGATTGTACAATTCTATTTTATTATCTTCAAAGTAATGCAGCAGTTTCCACTTTCCATCACGCATAGCACTAACGGGGCCTTTCCTTCCGGGATAGTAATGGGGATGATGCCAGTATAATGCTTCTCTTTCCAAATTATTTGATGGATCTTTTAACACCGGAGCTATAGAAATGCCATCCAGGTTTTTATTGTGTTCTTCCTCTCCTTTGAAACCCAATAAATCCAGAAAAGTTGGATAAAAATCCGTCGAGGTTACA
>JAGXLC010000279.1 GCA_018334875.1 Bacteroidales bacterium
TACCCGGTGCCAGAAGTGCTTACGAGGAACTTTCAGAGTATTTTCCGGGCAGAACTGCTAAAAATACCGATGAAGAAGCCACGGAAACGACCTGAGTGAGGATTTGGTAATCCCCGGGAGGGTTTGTGTCGACAGCGCGGATGCAAACCCTTTTCTTTTTCATAGGATTCACTTTGCTATTCGGGGCATCGGGCAAAATATCCGAGACATTGGGCATGAGGCATTAAACCCTGTTTTTTTCTGCTCCGGGGTATGAAAATTGCTATCCGAAAGAGGGAAAATTTTTGTTTTAAAGGGTGAAAAATGACCGATGAAGTGTAGGAAATGATATTTTTCCATATTGAAAAAGATCTTCATGACATTCAAAAAATACCCTATAGACATGGGAAAAAGATGGTACAGGTACAACGAAATATAGCACAGGCAGAAAGAAATACAGCCGAAATAGAAAAGAGGACCCTTACAATAGAAAAGAAATATCCCCTGAGCTATCAAGAAATATCCCTCAATCCCTCGCTAAACACTCGCCAGATAGAAACCAACATCCTAAGGACAGAAAGAAGTATAGGATGATATATAATTAAAACGATATTTTTTATCTTTAAATCATTCTGGAGTGAGAAATCATTCTGGAGTGAAACAATAAATTTAATGCTTTTATGAATTTTCTATCAATTTTATCTATAGCAGCCGGATTGGCTTCCAATGCCATAACTGAGGATCAACCCGCCGATGCTGAATCAAAAACCAATGTAATCCTTATCATGGTTGATGATATGGGATATGAATGTCTCGGCTGTAATGGGGGTTTATCGTATGACACACCTCACCTGGATCAGATGGCAGAACAAGGGAAACGCTTTACCCATTGTTATTCAACACCCATTTCTTCCCCTTCGCGCGTAAAAATTATGACCGGGATGTATAACTATAGAAACTACGAGGATTTTGGGTATCTTAGTCCGGACGAAAAGACCTTCGGTAATGTGATGAAACAAGCAGGATATGCCACTGGTATTGTAGGAAAGTGGCAGTTGAACGGAATCGGGGAATATCCGGGATGGCAGAATAGCGACAGACCAAAGGCGTTCGGTTTTGATGAATATTGCCTCTGGCAGGTCACCCAAAAACCGGTTAGAAATGAGGATACAGTGCTTTACGAACGGTATGCAAATCCATATATTGAACAGAACGGAAAAATACTAAAGGGAGTCGAAGATTCATACGGCCCCGATATATTTTCTGATTACGCCCTTGATTTCATGGAAAAAAATAAGGATCAGCCTTTTTTTCTATATTATTCCATGGTATTACCCCATTTTCCTTTTGTTCCAACCCCTGCTTCAGATGAGTGGGAGGATAAGGAAAAACGGTATAAAGAGGATAAGCGTTATTTCAAGGATATGGTGGAATATACCGATATGCTTGTAGGGAAGGTCGTTCAAAAAGTCAAAGAATTGGGAATTGCTGATAATACCCTTATCCTTTTTACATCAGATAATGGCACGCATCGTCCCCTTGTATCACAAACAAGAAGGGGTCCGGTACGGGGAGGAAAAGCCATGACAATTGATGCAGGAACCCATGTACCATTAATTGCTTATTGGCCGGAGCATATAAAATCTGGTTCTGTTTACGATGGACTGATCGGCTTCAGCGATTTCTATCCTACTCTTGCCGATGTAGCGGGAAAAAATGTTGAATCTGACGGAAAAAGCTTTCTGCCGTTATTGCGAGGAGATCCATATAAGGAACGGGAAACGGTTTTCGTACATTATGATCCAATGCACAGTGATTATATCAATCAATTTCGCGGTCGTTTTGTACGAACCCAGGAATATAAACTTTACCAGGATGGAAGGTTCTATCATATTCCGACGGATAAACGGGAACAAGATCCGATATCCCTGAGAAATGTATCGTGGGATTCCGGAGAGATAAGAAATCCGGTTTCTATGGAGCATGTGTCATGGGAAGTCATCCAAATAAGAAGTAAACTACAGAAAATACTTGATCAGGCTCCCGAATGGGAAGAAGATAGATAAAATAACTCACATTCTTTTGCAGTGAAATCTTTATCTATACAAATAAAAATAGAAAAGCAAGGATGATTCGAATATGTGAATATATTACTTAAATTCTTCTGAAACTTGATTTTATAATCTAAAGCGTAAGCGTATGAACATTTTGTCTGGAAAAGTACCACAATTGTTGGCCATCTCTACGTTGGCTCCTTTAGTTTTGAGTTCTTGCAAAACCGATGAGAATAGAGAAAAGCAAGAGAAGCCCAATATTCTATTCATTGTTGCCGATGATCTGGGTTGGAAAGACGTAGGATATATGGGCAGTGAGTATTATGAAACTCCCAATATTGATGATCTTGCCAGTCAGGGCATGATTTTCACCAATGCTTACACCAATGCACCCAATAGTGCGCCCACGCGGGCCTGTCTTATGTCCGGTCAATATTCTCCCCGACATGGTATTTATACTGTTAATAATGCCGACCGGGGAGTGGATTCCCTTAGAAAGCTGATGCCAATCAGAAATAAAACACTGCTCGATACAAGTGTAGTTACAATAGCAGAGGCCTTGAATCGTAAAGACTACGTAAGTGCCAGTATGGGTAAATGGCATCTTGGCGATTATCCTACCCACGGTCCCGAATCTCAGGGCTTTGATCTGAATGTAGCAGGCAGCCACTGGGGTCATCCCTTTCATGGCTATTTCAGTCCCTACTACAATCATGCACTGGAAGACGGTCCTGAAGGAGAATATCTCACTGACCGTCTGACAGACGAAGCTGTAAAATTCATAAAAGACAACCGGGATGAACCTTTCTTTTTGTATTTGCCTTACTATTCTGTCCATACTCCTATTCAGGCAAAAGAACAAGATATAGAGAAATTCAGAAAGAAAGAGCCCTGGAACGGTCATAACAACCCGGTATATGCCGCGATGATTCATAGTTTAGACCGGGGTGTGGGCCGGCTTATGAATACACTCCAACAACTGGATCTGGAAAAGGAAACCATTGTAATCTTTTATTCAGATAACGGAGCTTTGGGGGGATATGAAGAGAATGGCATTGTCCAAAGAGATATAACTTCCCAGGCTCCTTTGCGCGGAGGCAAAGGAATGTTCTATGAAGGAGGTATCCGGGTTCCATTGATATTCCGGTGGCCTGGTAAAATAGAAGAAGGGACCGAATGTGACACACCTGTTATAAGCTTGGATTTTTATCCTACTTTTCTTGATATTCTCGATATTGAGAAAAAAGAAGATAAGATACTTGACGGAAAAAGCATGCTTCCTTTACTTAAACAGGAAAATGACTTCGAACGGGAGGCTTTATACTGGCATTTTCCGGCCTATTTGCAAGGTAGCGAGGGAACGTTCAGAACAAGACCGGTAAGTGTAATCCGTTCGGGTAACTATAAACTGATGGAATTTTTTGAGGATGAACGATTGGAGCTTTACAATCTGGAGGAAGATATCGGCGAAGAAAACGATCTCTCGGATGAGATGCCGGATAAAACCCGGGAGCTACATCAACAACTGAAAAACTGGAGGGAGCATATCGGTGCTCCAGTGCCCCAAAAGAAAAATCCGCTGTATTATGAATTTAATTAACCTAAATAATTTATTATATTTATCTAAATTTAAGTAAGCTATGAAATATTTTAGTTACCTTTTAAGGAGGCACGGGGTAAAACCCGCCTATCTGGTTAATTTGGGAGCAGCCGCGCTGATCACCATGCCTTCCTGTAGTGGCGAAGGTGAGAAAGACGCCAAAGAGGATAAAGCCCAAAAACCCAATATTGTCTATATTTTAACCGATGATTTGGGATACGGTGATGTGGGCTGCTACGGCCAGGATAAGATCGAAACCCCCAATATTGATGAACTTGCCGAAGAGGGCATTCTTTTCACTCAGCATTACTCGGGTTCTCCTGTATCCGCCCCCGCCAGATGTGTATTGCTGACGGGCAAACATACCGGTCATTCCTATATCAGGAGCAATGATCCTTTAGGGGAACGTGGAGACGTCTGGGATTTCGAAAAAGCCAGCAAGGATCCCGGCCTGGAAGGTCAAAGGCCCATTCCGGGGGAAACCGTTACCATTGGTGAAGTGCTTCAGGAGGCTGGTTATACCACAGGATGTGTTGGCAAATGGGGTCTGGGTCCACCAATGTCGGAAGGAGCCCCAAATAAGCAGGGATTCGACTTTTATTACGGGTACATCTGCCAACGACAGGCCCATACTTATTATCCGCTCCATCTTTGGAAGAACGATGAAAAAGATACGCTGGATAACAAAATGGTGCCACCACATACAGAATTGCCCGAAGAAGCAGATCCTTATGATCCTGGAAGCTATTCCCGGTTCCGGCTTACGGATTATGCCCCGGATTTGATGATTGAGGAAACCATGCAGTTTCTGGAGCGTAACAAGCAGGAGCCTTTCTTCATGTATTATGCCACTCCAATTCCTCATTTACCCTTGCAAGCACCCGAACGGTGGGTGGAGCATTACGTGGAAAAGTTTGGTGACGAGGATCCCTATACAGGAGATAATGGTTATTTTCCCAGCCGTTATCCCCGGGCTACCTATGCTGCCATGATCTCCTACATGGATGAAAATGTGGGTAAAATCGTGGATAAACTGAAAGAAATAGGGGTCTATGAGAATACATTGATCATTTTTACCAGCGACAACGGTCCAACGTATACAGGTGGAGCTGATACCCCGTGGTTTAACAGCGGAGGCCCTTTCAAGGAAGAACGTGGATGGGGTAAAGGCTACCTTCATGAAGGAGGCATTCGCGTACCCATGATCGCAACGTGGCCGGGAAAGGTCGAACCGGGCACGGTAACCAATCATATTTCAGCAATCTGGGATGTCTTTCCCACGCTTTGTGATGTGGCAGGGGTAGAACCTCCGCAAGATCTGGATCTTGATGGGATAAGCCTTCTGCCTGCCCTTTTGGGTCAGGACGATCAGGAAGAACACGAGGTTATGTACTGGGAATTTCCTTCCTACAATGGACAGCAGGCAGTCCGTTTTGGTAAATGGAAGGCCATTCGCAAAGACATTTTTGACGGCAACATGGAAGTGGAACTCTATAATCTCCATACCGACCCCATGGAACAACACGATGTGTCGGATCAGTATCCTGAAATTTTGGAGAAAGCAAAAGAATACATGAAAGAAGAGCGGGAGTCACCCGTTGTAGAAGGGTTTCGGATGAAGCAACTGGGCGATACCCTATGAGGCATTTTATAGTCAGGATAATTTAAGAAACTCTTGTCCCTAACCCAGATAAACTGAAACTTAGCGTAGCGATCTCACAGCCTGTCCCGCTTGG
>JAGXLC010000280.1 GCA_018334875.1 Bacteroidales bacterium
TATAAAAATAAAGGCTACCACAATGATGATTCTTCTGTCAACTGTTTTCATTTTATTTAACTATGCTGTTGTTTTAAAAATCGCTTTTTGACTCCGGTCTCGACATAAGGTTTAATCACGGAGTCAAACTAAAAACAGAAAAAAAGCAAAAAAGTTTATTGAAATTCACCCGATAATTTCTTGTCATCGTACTGAGATTTTTTGTAACTTGCAATCAATCGGTTGAAAATGAAAACGCTTTACCGGAAATACTTTGAAAGGATCCGTACAAGGGTCTTTCTGCCATCCATTGAATTGAGACCTTATATCATCCAATACATGATATACGAGAATGCCTCAATTCATTTACGGGATATTCCTTTCAGGGCGTTGCCCAACGGATATGTCGAGCTCTTTTTCCATTTAAACGGGAGCCATGTCCATTTTCACGAGAAAAGATCCATTACAAGACGTAAATGCTTCCTGGCAGGCATATTTGAGCTAACCTATCCTTTAAAAATTAAAGTGACCACTACTAATGAATGCTTTAACGGATTGAGCACTACATTTACGCCTAAGGGGGTAAACAAACTTCTGGGGGTCGCACTTTTCGAGCTTACCAACCGCATCATCGACGTGGAATCTTTTTGGAGAGAAGAGGGAAACCGGCTGATTCAGCAGATCATTTATGCAAAAACCGATGAAGAGCGGGTTCAAATCCTGAACAAGTTTTTCATGTTCAAACTATATGACGAAAAAGACGTCAATCAGAAAGACATTCAGTGGATCCTCGACCTTTTGGAAGAGAAGACAGGTAAGATTACAGTAGATGAAATGGCCCATCACCTGGATCTTTCCTATAAAACCCTCTATAGAAAATTTCATGTGAATATGGGCTTGCGTCCCAAGACCTATTTTAAGATCTTCCGGTTCAACCGGGCCTGCAGGTTACTGAATCAATATCCGGATATCGACTGGGGAGAGCTTGTGTATCGTTGCGGATATTACGACCAGCCGCATTTCATCAATGAATTCCACACCATCATGAAGGAATCTCCCACCCAGTTCATAAAAACCACAGGCGGCAATTTTTACCTGAACCGGCCCTATTGTTTCAGGTGAAAGTCATTATATACACGATAATTCCCACCATTACCCGATTCCGGTAGAAAAATGTTTTTTAAACAAACTTTCTGAAAATTGTCCGATTTTTCCAATACAAAATCTTTCATATAGTGTATCTTACTTCCGTTTTTTTCTGATTATGAGGAGTGAATGCCTGAATGAATGATTACTTAAAATTGTCACATTGATACATTGTCACATTGTTATAAAAACCATACAAAAACTTTTTCAACAATGATGATGAACCACCTGACTAAAGAAGAAATCACTACCTGGATTGACCACCACCTGGCCGATCCGAGGCTGGAGCCCGAGGCCCTGCTCCGCAAACGCTGGGCATGGATATGGATGGTGGTCACCTTTGCAGGAGTTTTGGCTACGTGCATAGTAAATATTTTTATCTTAAAGCTTCAGCCTTTCTGGTGGTGTGGAACTGCAATTTTATTGGGTTTTCTGGCCGGTTTTTTCATCTATCCCAGAACAAAACGATTTGACCTGGTGATCAACATCCTCTTCTCCTTTTTGATCCTGATGGGATTCTTTATCATGGTGCAAAGCGGTGGACTGAAAACTTCCCTCGGAAGCACATATATCGGCATCAATTGTATCATGGTGAGCGCACTGGCAGGAAACCTGAGATGGACCATTGGAATGTTCCTTTTTTATTGTTTGACGATTGGTTTAATTGGCATCCTCAATCCCATGCTGGAAACTCCTGAATATATCACACCCGAAACCAATGCAATAGCTTTCTTTTATACCGCCTTATGGAGCAATGCCGCCGTGATTCTCCTGCTGGTGTTGTACATGAGAGATAAATTCCGCTATGAAAAGGCAGAATCCGAAAGGCTCAGACAGTTGGATGACGCCAAAACCATGCTTTATTCAAATGTTTCTCATGAATTCAGAACTCCGCTAACGGTGATACAGGGGGTGGCGGAGCAAATGGAGCAACACCCGGAAAAGTGGAGAAGCAGGGGACCCGAAAAAATAAAAACACAGAGCAGGATTCTTCTTGACCTGGTAAACCAAATGCTGGATATCTCCAAACTGGAGGCCGGAGTTATGCGGCTGAAACCAATCCGGGGCGACATCTGCCAATATATACAGCATGTAGCAGATTTCTTTCAAAGCCAGACGGAAAACAAGGGCATTGAATTACAGGTACAAATATATGACCAGCCGATCTATACCGACTATGACCCGGAAAAAATGATGCATGTATTGACGAATCTGATATCGAACGCAATCAAATTCACGCCTTCCGGGGGAATCATAAACATCCGGGTAACTAAGGAAAATGAAGGAAGGGGAGTAATGGTAGAAATACACATCTGGGATAACGGAAAGAGTATCCCAAAAGAAGCTATGGGTCATATCTTTGAACGTTTTTACCGGATCCCGGCCATAAATGAGCAAACACCCGGCACGGGCCTGGGTCTCTACCTCACCAGCCAACTGGTTCAATTGATGAAGGGAAACATCCGTGTTGAAAGTGAAGAAGGCAGAGGAACAGAATTCATTGTCAAATTGCCGGTTACCCGAAATGCGCCGTTTAAGGAAGATCATGGTATCTCTCTCATTCATTGCTGTTCTCTTCACTCCATTCATACGGAACATAAAGCTGGCAATGAGCATGAAATCCCGCACACTGCATCTGCTGACAAGCCCATACTCTTAATTGTAGAAGACAACAGCGACCTGACCGAATATCTCGTCGCTACGCTTGAGGGTCATTATATGATTGAACTGGCAACCAATGGCAAACTTGGCCTGGAAAAGGCTACGGAGATCATCCCGGATATCATCCTGACAGATCTCCTGATGCCCCAGATGTGCGGACTCGAGATGCTCAGACTCCTCAGAAAAGATATACGGACGGATCACATCCCGGTGGTGGTATTGACGGCCCGCGGAGATTTTAACTCCCAGATTACCGGGCTCAAAACAGGAGCGGATCATTACCTGGTTAAGCCCTTCAGCCAGGAGGAACTGCTCCTGAAACTGAACAACCTGATGGAAAGCAGGCGCAGGATGCAGCAAAAGCTGGGTGCATTTCCTGCAACAAATAATAAGAATCATGGCCATTACAGGCAACAACAGCAGTTCCTGTCGGAGATCAATGCCCTTCTGGAAGATCAACTGCATGATGAAGATTTTGGAATAAAAGAAATTTGTTTATCCCTCCATATGAGCCGACCCCAGTTGTATCGCAAGTTCTCTGCCCTGACCGATATGCCCATTGGAAAATATATCAGAATATACCGGCTACATAAAGCAAAAACCATGATCGAAGAAGAGGGCAAAAACGTGACCGAAGCCGCCCTGGAATCCGGCTTCAGGAATCTTTCCCACTTTAGCTCCAGTTTCCGGGATGAATTTGGTTATCCCCCGAGCGAACTGCTTTAACCCGAATAATTCTTGCCGCAGCTATAGCTGCAAACAAATTTATCTTACCCTGGTGATAGGACAATGTTCATAAATATTGTGGATTTTTAACCGAATGACTTTTATGATCAGCCTAAAGAAAGACGTATCAAAAATTTTCAATTTAAAGTGCAGTAAAACTTTATGAACAGGCTGACTGGTCAATTTTGATACAATTTGCAAAACATTTGAGACGCTCACCAAAGCATGCCATTTGCCATAATAATACCTTTGATTGATAGAGTAAAGTGATTATTTACATCTTATTAACAGAATAAATTCATGTATATGAGAAATAAAGGTATTTTAATCAGAAAAATTCCATGTATTGGGAAAATTATCATCGGGCTTGTGGCATTATGGAAATGAAAAAAGGACATTTTGAAGGGGCCCGGAATCATTTCGCAAAAGCAGGTGAAAATCCACTGACGTGGTACTATATAGGCCAGGCATGGCATCAGGAAGGAGATCATTATAAAGCTTATGAATGGTATCGCAAAGTAGCAGGTTGCTGCAACAATTCGCTTGATCTGGGCAATGTTAAATATAAAGCCTTCATGGGACTGCAGGAAAAACTATAAAAAGCGACGATATTTCAGAATTCTCCTATTATCATCATTCATTAAAACAATAGATTATGAAAAGAAAAAACTTTATCAGAAAACTGTTAGGAGCCTCATTATGCATATTGCTCCTGGCACCGGCTGCGCTGAACGCGCAGGAGAAAATGCCCATCACCACTTCTTCGGAAGAGGCTAGGGAGCTGTTTATTGAAGGAAGGGATCAGGCTGAAATGCTTAACATCGCCAAATCAACTGAATTGTTACAGCGTGCTGTTGAACTGGATCCGGAATTTGCCATCGCTTACCTGTTTCTTTCGTTTAGCGAAGGAGGAGGAGCCAGCTTTGCCCGTGAACCATTAGACAAAGCCATCAAGTTTTCCAGCAAGGTTTCGGAAGGGGAAAGGCAGATGATCCACCTTATAAAGGCCATGCGAGCAGGAAATGAAAGAGCAGCGGAGATACACCGGCAAGCCCTTCTGAAACTTCACCCACAGGATAAACGGGTACAATTATGGTCCGGTTATTCCTTTTATTTTCAGGAGGAATATAGAAAGGCGCTCACGCATTTCAAAAAGGCCAAACGGCTGAATGAATCATTTCACCCTGCCTACAACATACTGGGCTATACCTATATGAATCTGGGAAAACCGGAGAAGGCAGAAGAATATTTCAAAGCATACCTGCGAATGCTTCCTGATGCTGCCAATCCCCATGATTCCTATGCAGAATTTTTAAGGAAGCAGGGCAGATTTGATGAAGCCATTGAACATTACAAAAAGGCCATAGCGTATTCTCCCGGATTTCTGGCAAGCCATAAAGGATTGGCAGATAGCTATCTGTTCAAAGGCGAATACGGGCTTGCGAGGGAACAGTACCAAAATTACTATAAACGGTTATCCAGTAACTACTCTAAGTTCAATGCCTTGTTCCTTGAAGCTTCTGTAGATCTGCATGAGAACAATCTGGAAGCAGCCATGAAGACCATGGATAAATATACAGATTTGGCAGAGGAGTGGGATTTATCATTTTATAAAATTTTTGGCGAAATCTACAAAGGGTACATATTATGCGAAAGAGGAAAAACAGAAGATGGTTGGAAGCATTACAGTAAGGCCATTTATATGATGAAAGAGGTTGGTTTGGGAGAAAACACGAACGAAAACCCGGAAACCTTAAGTCATTTGCTGGAATTTAGCGGTCTAAC
>JAGXLC010000281.1 GCA_018334875.1 Bacteroidales bacterium
TTACTACCGGCTGGTGAAGATATTGCTCAAACACCGGAATCGGGAAGTCTTGAACGACGCTTCAGAACTGCTTAAGAAGGAATTGCAGAAAATGTTCGGCTATCGCGTGCTGGGCCCCCAGGATCCTTTGATCGGAAGGGTGCAGAACTATCATCTGAAGCATGTGATCATTAAAATCGAAAAGGAAAAGTCACCGAGCAAGTCAAAGGAGCTCATCCGAAAAATCACTACCAAAGTTCAGTCCTCGGAAAAATTCAAGTCTCTGCAGGTGCATTACGATGTGGACCCGCTGTAAGGAACTCGTTTACGGGGAGAATAATTTTGGTACCTTCAAATTTCCCTAAAAGACTTATGTATTTAAATGTTTACATTGATCTCACTTTCTGCTTTGAATGGGTTGCTCCTGTTCTTCCTATAAAACCGAAATATTTAAGTGCATACAAGCATTCCCCACTCCGGCCTTCCATGAGCCAGTGAAGGGTTGGTGACTTTTTGTTTTGATCCCTTATTTCTGCTTCAGAGAGGTGGCCGAAATAACGAAAGATTTCTTTTTCCGAGAGGTTTAATTTCTTCCAGTAGCGTTCTGCCAGTTTTTTACCGTAATAGGGTGAAAACCTACCTTCTCTAACTGCCTCATAAATCCGGCGAATTGAGAAGACGGCGAACCTGATTGCTTTTTTTCTTGTCTGTTTTGTTTTCATTGGTCAAGGTTTTTATATCTACTTTACGATATAAAGCATTATAATGTTCTATTTTATAGGAAAAAATTAATTATTATTTTTACTCCTCCGGGTATATCCAGTTTTCTGGCAGTTTCCCTGTCGATTTCTTTTACATTTATACCCAGAATATCCAGTATGGCTTTATCTTCTTTTTTTACCATACGGGTTTCTCCTTCCTGGTTGCGCAAGGGCACTTCAAATTCCATCTTTTTCGCGAACCGGTCAACCAACAAGGTAACTTTGTCTCCGGGACGCTTCTGACTGATGATCTCCAACAATTCACCGGATGATTTTACTGACTGGCCATTAACTTCAAGAATGACATCACCTGGTTTGATTCCTGCATCTCCCGCAGCGCTGTTTTCCATGAGGCTATCCACGTAAACACAAACTTAATATACATTTAAAAACATTTAATGATGTTTATTGTATTTTAGTAAGGAACATTTAACCAAAACAAAAGACCATGAAATATTCCATATCGTTCATTAAAGTCATAATACTTATTTACCTTGTGCTCTTCGGAATATACGGATGCAGTCCATCCGGTGAGGAAAATAATGGCACCAGGGGCCACAACCACACCCATCAGGGAGAGCCGGGTGAATACCCAACTCATTATCCTGACCGCATCAATGTAACCTGGAACGGAGATCCGGCTACATCCTTTGCGGTTACCTGGCGTACAGATTCTACCATAGAACAGGGCGAGGCACATATTGCACCCTCCACGCCCGCACCGCAATTCTATCGACATGCCGAGACCTTTGATTCGGAGGTTACTCGTTTGGAATCAGGCAAGATAGAAGGTGACGGCATAAGTGCCAACTATCATACGGTTGTTTTTGAAGGATTAAAACCCAATACATTATATGCTTACAAGGTTGGTCATAAGGGGCACTGGAGCGAATGGTTCCAGATACGCACGGCCAGCCGGGAGCAGGAACCGTTTAGTTTTATATATGTCGGCGATGCCCAGAATGGGATTTTGTCCCACTGGTCAAGGTCGATCAGGACAGCTTACGCAGAGGAACCCGCTGCCCGTTTTGTAATTCATGCAGGTGACCTGGTGAACAGGGCCCACAGGAATGTGGAATGGGGCCGGTGGAACCGGGCAGGATCATTTATTCAGAGTAAGCTGCCCGGTATTGCTGTTCCCGGCAACCACGAATATGATAGCTATACAGAAGAACAGGATGAGAACAAGCTCTCCATCCATTGGCGTCCGCAGTTTGAATTTCCACACAACGGTCCCGAAGGCCTGGAAGAAACAGTTTATTATCTCGATTACCAGGGCATGCGAATCATTGCGCTGAATTCCAACGAGCAGATTAACAAGCAAACCCAATGGCTTGAAAAGGTGCTTCAGGACAATCCCAACCGATGGACTGTGGTCACGCACCATCACCCGATCTATTCATCAGCGGAGGGCCGTAATAATGAAAAAATCAGATCTTCATGGCAACCCCTTTACAGTAAGTACGGAGTCGATCTTGTGATGCAGGGTCACGATCATACTTATGCAAGAGGACAAACGGAGAACATTACCGGTGGGCTGAATGTCAAGGATCCCTCCTCGGGCACAATTTATGTGAATTCGGTCAGCGGCGCCAAGATGTATGATCTGGGTGAAGAAGGATGGAAATCATTTGGTGGCGAGATGCAGCGTTCTGCCGAAAATACCCAGTTGTACCAGATCGTTCATGTCGGCAGAGATACAATGGAATATAGGGCCTATACGGTTACCGGAGAACTATACGATGCTTTCGATCTGGTGCAGCAGGAAGGACAAAAAGCCAACAAAATGATTGAAGGGCCGGTGGATATCCAACAACGCACTTTTGACAATACCATTCCTTACGATTGATCAGGTCATCTTATCCGGATCAATCCACTTGTCGAACTGTTCTTTTGTAAGGTATCCCGATTCAATGGCTGCCTGCCTCAGCGTTTTGTTTTCCTGGTGTGCTTTTTTGGCTATTTCGGCCGCTTTCTCATAGCCGATGTGGTTATTGAGCACCGTAACAAGCATCAGGGAATTATCCAGGTGTTCATTTATTTTATCCCTATTTGGGCGAAGTCCGACCACGCATTTGTACGAAAATGACAGGCATGCATCACCCAGTAGTCTGGCCGACTGCAGGAAATTGGAAATGATCATGGGCTTGAAGGCATTCAGTTCATACTGTCCGTTAGCTCCACCGAAATTGATGGCTGCATCGTTGCCCATTACCTGCGCGCATACCATGGTTACTGCTTCGACCTGGGTAGGGTTCACCTTACCCGGCATAATGGAGGAACCCGGCTCATTGGCAGGCAGGCTTATCTCACCGATGCCACAGCGGGGCCCCGAACCAAGCATGCGTATGTCGTTGGCAATCTTCATCAGGGCGCCGGCTATGGTCTTTAGTGCCCCATGGGCTTCAACCAGGGCATCGTGTGCTGCAAGAGCTTCAAACTTGTTTTCGGCCGTTCTGAAAGGCAAACCTGTTAACCGGGCAATTTCTCCGGCAACTTCCTTCCCGTAGTTTTTAGGGGCATTTAATCCGGTTCCTACCGCAGTTCCTCCTATAGCCAGCTCGGAGAGGTGATCCAAGGTATTGCGCAATGCCTTCAGACCATGATCGACCTGGGAAGCATACCCGGAAAACTCCTGTCCCAGTGTCAGTGGGGTAGCATCCATCAGGTGGGTACGTCCCGTTTTGGTAATGTCCTTAAATGCTTCGCTCTTTTCTCTCAAGGCATCCCTTGATCCCTCCAGTGAGGGGATGGTGTTTTCCATAAGCATTTTGTAGGCTGCTATATGCATGGCAGTGGGAAACGTGTCGTTGGTTGATTGTGACTTGTTCACCTCGTCGTTGGGATGAAGTGGTCTGGTGCCTTCTCCCAGTTTGCCTCCCTCAAGCACATGAATGCGGTTGGCGATCACCTCGTTCACATTCATGTGGGTATGGGTTCCCGAGCCGGTTTGCCAGATCACCAGCGGGAAGTGTTCGTCCAGTTTCCCTTCCGTAATCTCGACACAAACCCTGCTAATCAGGTCCATTTTTTCTTTGGAAAGTACACCCAGTTTATGGTTGACAATGGCAGCGGCTTTCTTGAGTATGCCATAGGCATAAATGATCTCAGGGGGCATGGAAGCGGCCTCACCAATTCGGAAATTGTTCAGCGAGCGCTGCGTCTGCGCTCCCCAATATTTATCAGCAGGTACCTGAACAGGACCAAGGGTGTCGTATTCGGTTCGGTAATCCATAAAAAGATTAGTTTTTCTTTCCATACAAGTCAGAGAAGAAATGGTTGAAGGAGAGGGAAAGAAAACTCTTTAATAAACCCTGAAATTTGGAAATAGTTCTAAATAAAGGAGTCTAAGGGTAAATAATAATTTTTTCAATATAACAAAAAGCCTAATCTGTTCTCATGTGCCTAATGTGGTTAATAATTTCACTGTTTATAGAAATCATTCCCTTTATCATCCACCAGTATAAAAGCCGGGAAATCCTTAACCTCGATTTTATAGATGGCTTCCATTCCCAGTTCCGGGTATTCCAACAGCTCTACGTTCTTAATGTTTTCCTGCGCCAGTATGGCAGCCGGTCCCCCGATGCTTCCCAGGTAAAATCCCCCATACTTTTTGCAGGCATCGGTAACCTGCTGACTGCGGTTACCTTTGGCGATCATCACCATGCTACCGCCATGTCTCTGGAAGGGTTCCACATAGGGATCCATTCTTCCTGCAGTTGTAGGGCCGAATGATCCTGAAGGCATGTCTTCAGGCTTCTTGGCCGGTCCGGCATAGTAAATGGGATGTTCCTTTATATATTCGGGAAGGTCTTCGCCTTTGTCCAGCCGCTCTTTCAGCCTGGCATGAGCCATATCGCGTGCCACTATGATGGTACCGTTAAGAGATAACCTGGTGCCCACCGGATGTTTGGATAATTCAGCCAATACTTCATTCATGGGCCGGTCCAGGTTGATGCTTAAGGCACCATCCTCTTCTTTTTTGCGCAGATGACCGGGAATGAGCCTTCCAGGATTTTGCTCCAGTTTTTCCAGCCAGATACCGTCTGTGTTGATTTTGGCTTTGATATTGCGGTCGGCGGAACAGGAGACACCCATTCCCACGGGGCAGGATGCACCGTGTCTGGGTAGCCGGATTATGCGGATGTCGAGGGCAAAGTACTTGCCTCCGAACTGGGCACCGAGGCCTAGGTTGTAAGCAGCTTTTAATATTTTTTGTTCCAGGTCCCTGTCGCGGAAAGCCTGGCCACCCATGTTGCCCTCATCGGGTAGATTATCCAGGTATTTGGCTGATGCCAGTTTTACTGTTTTCAGGTTGGCTTCGGCAGAAGTGCCACCTATGACAAAAGCGATATGGTAAGGGGGGCAGGCAGCTGTTCCAAGGGTTTGCATCTTTTCAACCAGGAAAGCTTCCAGCTTTTCCGGTTTCAGGAGAGCCTTGGTTTGCTGGTAAAGGGCTGTTTTATTGGCTGAGCCTCCACCCTTGGCCATAAAAAGGAAGTTGTATTCATCTCCGTCGCTGGCATGGATGTCAATCTGTGCCGGCAGGTTGGTTC
>JAGXLC010000282.1 GCA_018334875.1 Bacteroidales bacterium
CCTCCGTGTACTCGATGCCGAAAAGTGAACTTCGGGCTTCCAGTCCCCTTCTGAAAAATTCCTCTGCCACATCCTTGCTGTTTTCAGATACACCCCCGTACAACTTTGCAAGCTTATCAATTTTGCGGTCGGTTTCCTGCATGCGCTTATCGGTTTCCTGCATGCCTTTGTCGGTTTCCTTAAACTGTTTATCGGTTTCCTGGAACATCTTCCAAACCTGGTTAAAAGATACCGGCTCCCCGTATTCCGATAACGGTTCATTGGCATCGTTTTTATCCTTTTTGCTCATGGCAGCTTGTATTTCTATAAAATTAACAAATTTCCGGGTATTTGTTGTAAAAACGCGAACTAGAAGGGGAATATTTTTGGTGGTATCTGCTTGTGCTTTCTTGAATTTGCTGACGCATAAAAAGCCCTGCTTCGAATAAAGCAGGGCTTCACAAAGATTTTTGGTCAGACGCTCAAAACATTGTAGCCGTCAGCAAACAGGTTGCGTAAGCTGGGATGCCCGTTGTATTCACTTAACAGGGCAATTCCCGATTTCTCGACTTGGTTTTTTACCCCATAGGCTTCGGCACAAAAAGCGCAGGCCCCGGTAATGTGTTTTTTTATACCCTTGTATGGCCCATGAAGCTTATGCGATTCATTTTCAAGCTCGCCGATCCATTTGGTTCCGGCTCCCTCAAAAATAAATTTTAGCTCATCTCTGTGCTCTAAGGTTTCCTGAGCCAGTGTCATGGCATTAGAGACTCTTCCCAGCGCTTCGGGTGTTCCTGTGTCGGCAAAGACAATAATTGCAAGTTTGGTCATAGCTTTTAGTTTTATGATTATCAGTTAATTTATTATATACTGTCTGTTTGAGTTAATCCCTATATTCTAGGGTTAAGCGGAATGAAACCGATTTCGCAGCTGCTTAAAAATGCTGTCGTATTGTCGGTTACTTTTTTGTAGGATCCAGCCCAGCACCAGGCCAAAGGCAATATGGGCCAGGGTAACGGTCGTTAAGAACTGGTACCCGTCTTTAAACTCAAATCCAAAGGCCCCGATTCCCAATGCCCGGGTAACCGGACTTACCATAAAGCCGATCCCTACAAGGATGCCAAAGAGGATTCCTGTCCATATTTTACCCCTTCCTGCAAGGATGCTGTAGATGATGCCAAATGCAGCGCCATTCCAAAAATGGTAGCTCCATCCGGCTATATTAGACCCCAGATCAGGCCCCCGGGCAAACTGGTCCAACAGCAACACACCCAGCAATTTGGGCATATCTCCCGGCATTCCGCCTAGTTTAAATCCTGTTATTCTTATTATCTCCAGGGCCACGGTAGCAACAATACCTGCCACAAATCCATTGGCTATTTGACGGGCCGCCGGCTTTGCTTTCGTGAAAGAAGCAACGCCAATGACGGCCAGCAGCAGAATGGCCGAGGGCAACAGGTAAGTGGTTGCCATATCGGATAGGGGTGCTATACCCGCCTGGGCTATGGGAAAAAGAAGGGGCGCTATACCTGCCAGAGCAAGTGCCAAAATAAGTATGACTAGTTGGTAGTTTGTTGTCTTCATATGTACCTTTTTTCTTTTAGTTATGATGAATCTGAAAGCAGGCCGGAAAGATTGTTTTTATCCGGCCTGCAGCAAATTATCATTCAGATATCATCTTCATCATTTGTTCCAGTTTGCCATCCAGTTTTTTGCCGATCATCTTCACGTTCTTCCCATAAGAATTAAACAGCCCGGATGGTTTGAAGTAGTTGACATAAGTGGTGCCATCCTGATTATACACATTCACTCTTACCGGAATAACCACTCCGACAGAGGGGTCTGCTGAAAAAGCTTTTTTCCCGACGGTAGGGTTTCCGATGAAAAAGGAATGGGCTTTCACCTTCAATCCTGTCATCGACAGAATATTCCCCTGGTTGAGTTCGGAGAGAACCATCATTTCGCCATTAGAGACTGCTTTTTTGATTGACTCAATGGTGCCCTCAAAGTCTTTGGCAGATTCAACCGTTACCGGTTCAACGGATTGAGCTTTCAGATCGTCGTTAAAACCTAAAACTCCTGTTATAAGCACCAATGCAAAGAGAATTGCCGGTAGACTCATTTGTTTCGTTTTCATAATCGTGATTTTTTTAGTTCAACATATTAATTTCCAATGAAAAACAAAGCTTTATAAGGAAGCTGATGAATTCATTCAACAAGGTAGTCGTGGCTTTATCTCAATCCTGACAGATAGATTCAGACTACACGGTTTTTCAATTACAAAAGAGGGTTGGACTTTATAGTTATTGCAATATCAGCATCACAAACCTCTCTGGTGTGGAGGGGGAAATTCATACTGATTCATCATTGACCTGGTGAGTATGATCTTCAGGCCTGAGATACAATATCCGGGAAAGTTTTTAAACCGAAAGGCAGCTTGGGGGGTTATGTTGATAATTCGATTCCCATAACCAGGACATCGTCGATCTGTTCCTGGTTTCCTTTCCAGGTATCGAAAAAGGACTCAATTTCCTTCAATTGTTTTTGAACCGGTAAATTTGACGAATCCGTCAGGAGGTTTTTAAACCGGCGGGATGAGATTTTCTTATTGTACTTTTCACCGTACTGATCTTTATATCCATCCGTGAATAAAATGATCCTGTCACCATTTTCAAATGAGGTAAATTGTTGGGTGAAGGGATCGGTGTCGTGGACATATTTTCCGATGGGCATCCGGTCCGCTTTCATTTCTATAAGTTGTTGATTGCGCAGCAGATAAAGAGGATTGAAAGCGCCCGCGTAATAAATGGTATGGTTCTGATCATCGATAATGGCCAGGGATATATCCAGACCGTCCTGAACGGTTTCCTGGGCATTGTTTGTTTCCAGCGAGGATATCAGGCGCTGACGAAGCTTATTCAATATCTCATCTGCTTTTAGTGTTTCCTCTCTCAGGATGATCTCGTTTAGCAGGGAGATTCCCATCATGCTCATGAATGCCCCGGGAACACCATGTCCTGTGCAGTCAGCGGCAATTGCAATTCTAAAGTGACCGATCTGGTTGATCCAGAAGAAATCACCGCTTACTGTGTTTCTTGGTCTGTAGAAAATAAAATGGTTGGGGAAGACCTGCTGTATCAATTTTGATTCGGGGAGCATGGCGCTTTGTATTCGCCAGGCATAATGGATGCTTGACTGGATCTCTCCGGTCTGCTTTTTTATTTGTTGTTCAGCCTGAATGATTTGTGTTATATCGGTACCGTAAACGTGAATAGAATCCAGGGTGGATAAGCCCTTAAAAACGAAATTGTAATAATTGTCGGAGATGTTGGCGATGAAATGTTTGATTTGCTCCTGTTGGATCAATTCTTCCAGATCCATTTCGCCGACTTCGGGAATAAACTCCTGCAACTTTTTGCCTGCCAGTTGATCCTGGCCTAATAGTTCTTCTGATTTCGGATTTGCGCCAATGATGGTACTGTGTTTATTAATTCTGAACAGGGGTTGGGGATTATGCCGGGCAAAAAGGGCCAGACTTTTTATTAACTCCTCGTCGGAATCTTGTTTTGAGAAAAGCTTCAATGGTTTCCAGCGCGTATTTTCCTGACATTGCGGGCATTCTTCTATGAGTTCCCCGATATGAACATGGAAATTGGTTTTCTTGCATCTTTGACACTGAAGATTCGCATCCAGTTTGGATACTTGCCCGGGTTTAGCCGTGTAATTGCTTAATATGGAAGAGTAGGTGGATACCCCATACGGGACCATAAAAGTCAGCAATATCTGAACAAAATTTAATTTTTGATAAGAAAAGGCAGTCAGTAGTTCGGGCTGGTTGATCAGGTTCAGGATTACCCCGATGCCTAGTGAGATGATAATGGCTCGTTGAACGGTTCGTTTTTCCCTGGCCAGGTGAAAGAAAATTTTTGGCGGTATCTGCTTCAACATGTTTAGTTTGGTGAGAGGTGTTGATTGATTCTATCTTTCAGCTGTTTTACCTCTTCCGGAGTAATATCGCGTTTGTAAAGGCTTTTGGCTATTCCATTATCAATAATTTTGCTTTGTTTTTCATAATGGGTGCAAGCCTTGCACATCATTTTATGGCCTTTTAACTGCAGTTTTTCTTTGAATGAAAGCTTAAAATGAAATTTTTTCTCAATGAGTTCCGTAGCCTTCAGGCAGGAGAGGAACAATTTATGCATAATCTTTTTGAACATGACCTTTAGTTTTTGAACCAGTTTTTTTCGATGCAATCCCTCAGTTGAATTTTTGAGCGGTGAATGATTTGCCAATAATTGGACTGGGATATATTCAATTCCTGACAGATTTCCTTTCCTTTTTTTTGGGTCAGGTACTTCAGTTTTACACACGTATTCCAGTTGGAGGGCAGTTCATCCAGGCATTTATTCAACACCTCTAAAAATTCATCATCGTCTAAGAGGTTTTTCTGGTTTTCTTTCCAGTCTTTGGGCCTGTGGGCGTGCTTCCATTCTTTGTTCTCATCAAAAAAATCAGCTAAGATTTGATCATCCGTATTCACAGGCTGTTTTACCTTTTTTCTGTAATGATCCACGATTTTGTTGTTCAGAATGGAGAAAAGCCAGGTCTTGGGTGAACTTTTGCCTTTGAAGGTGGAGTAGTTTTCCGAAGCAGCCAGGAAGGTTTCCTGAACGAGATCTTTGGCCAGTTCCGGATCCGAAACTTTGTAGTATGCTCTTGCAAAGAGTTCGCCGGTGAATGATTCAACCCATTCCGACAGATCCTGCTGGTTGTCGTTGTCCATATTGTCTTACCAGTTTATGAATGATCCAAGCCATACATCCGGGTTCAAGTAATCCCTTCCCGGGCGATTCAAAAACTGTAAAATAATAAAAATGGTGGAATAATCCAATGGCCACTCGATGCGCATCACTCGATTCCGGCAAAGGCTTTTAATTCTTCCATGGGAACATGATCGTCGAGATGCTTCCCATAATGGGCTTTTACAATCTCCCGGTCCTCATTGATAAAAAAATCAGCGGGTATCAGGTTCATGCTGGCCTGTCTATCCTCAGGCAGATTAAACTCCCGGGTGTATTTTTTTGCCTTAGAGATGCTGGAAGAAAGCATGGTACGCATCATCTTTGACGTTGAACGCTCTACCCCGTAGAGGTTGTATATTTTTCTCTCCGGGTCGCCAATCAGCGGCCAGGGACTAATGCCCTGATGGAAGACGCTTTGGAGGAGCTTTTCCCCGGAACTCTCAAAGAGAAAGATGAGTTGGGTGCCAGATTGCTGGAAGCGAAGGTTATGGCCCATCAACT
>JAGXLC010000283.1 GCA_018334875.1 Bacteroidales bacterium
CGGCAACGATGGTCTTTTGGATGACCATCTCACCGTCTTCCATAGTAAACAAGATCAAATCGGCCCGTTTCCCCTGGCTTATTTCACCAACCTCATCCAGGTCAAACTGCCTGGCCGGATTGGTACTGGCCATTTGAATGGCATCTTTAAGGCTGCACTGAGTAAATTCCAGCATATTGGACACACATTTGCTGATGGGTGAAGCAGCTCCGGCCAGAACATTCTGATCAGGGAATTTAACTACATTCTCCGTCAACTGAAGGGTTCGTCCTCCCCTTTCATATTCACCCGGCGGAAGACCGGCCAAATCCAGGGCATCGGAGACCAAAATTAAGTTATCAGCTCCTTTCACCTTATAAAAAGTCTGAACTTCTTCCTGCGTAAGATGATATCCATCGGCAATAATGGAAGGGGTCAGCCGATCGTCTGCCAGTTGTGGCCAGAGGGGATTGTTGTGGCGGTGTATCATATTGGCACAGCCGTTACCCAGGTGATTGCTCATAGAAGCACCGGCATCGGCGGCAGCTTTGATTTCTTCCGCTGAACCGTTATGATGAGCAAGTGTAACCTCTACCCCGCTTTCAACGCATTTGCGGATGAATGGAATGGCTCCCTCCACTTCCGGGGCAACAGCCACCAGTTTTATTCCGTTGCCGGCGGCCTGCTGATATTCCATAAACTCGTCCCAATCCGGCTTTCTGATGTATTTTTCCAGATGAGCGCCGCGGAAACCGTCTTCTGGAGACATATACGGTCCCTCAAGATGAAAGCCCGCTATAGTAGCTCCTATCTCAGAATCATTCAGTGCCTGCGAGAGAATAGAAAAGTTTTTCTTTAACCGTTCATGGGACTGTGAGATCAATGTGGGAAGATAGGTAGTAATCCCTGCTTTCCACAATTCTTTGGTTGCTTTACGAATGCCCTCCAAGGTCAGGTCTCCTCCTGAAAAATCGACCCCCATGTAGCCGTTGATCTGAACTTCTACAAGACCGGGGGCTACATAGGTCTTCTTGCCCTCAGCCTCCATTGCATCTTCAGACAGATGTTGGAGTTTCACTATCCTCCCGTCTGCAATTTTTATCTCCACCGGTTCGCCGTCGCGATAAAAAAGTGCTTGTAAGGTTTGTTCAGAAGATGCCTGGCCAAATGCTGACATGGTATAAACAAATTGTAAGATAAAAAGCAAAGCGATAGATTTCAGCATAAATTTATTCATAATATTATAATTTAATGGTTTAAACTATGACCAAATTCTACGAATTGTCATCTTAACCTCGTGTGCCGGCTTCTTTACGGGCACGTTCCCATATTGTTCCCAGGTTAACTGAGGCACCTCCCAGGCGTTTGCTTTCATCTGCGGCTTCCATAAAGGCCAACAATTCGAGTGTCTCCTCACGGGGTACCGGGGGTTCGCCTGTATCAAAAAAATTTGCTATTTCCTTCAACAAAGGTTTATACCCCTGGTATTCGCCCAGTGTCGAATTACCCTCTTCCCCGAAAGCCATACCACCATAATCGTGTTTACCCTCGCGCATACCGCGGAAGGTACCTATACGTTTATTCTGCCAGAGGCCAACAACCATATCTGTGCCTTCGGTATAGACCCGTTCAACACTTTTACAACCTGTACCCATAACTGTATACAATAATTCTACGCCATGTATCCCATACCAGAATAGATCGGGATGGGTTTGCTCGATCGTGGCGGGACTATAAGTAGAAGCCCCCAAAACTTTTCCCAGTTTACCCCGGGCAATTGCCTGGGCATTGGCCGTGCCATGCCGCAAGGAGGAAGAAGAAAATATGGGTACATTGTACTGCTCTGCCTTATCGTATAGGATAATGGCATCGCTTAAAGAAGCCGTAACGGGTTTATCCACAAACATGGTTTTGCCTGCTTCCAGTACCGGCATGGCCTGCTCCAGATGCAGCCGCCCGTCATTGGTCTCCAGAAGTACGAAATCTACCTGGTCTATCAATTCTTCTATTGAATCCACGATCTCAACCCCCATCTCCTTTACCTTTTCTTTATACCCGGGTATCCGTTCATAGCTGGATCTGATGGTGCTGCTGCCTTTGGGATAAGCAGCTACAACACGATATCCTGCAAAGTCCTTATCGCCGTTATCCTCATTGAATGTCTGGGTAAAAGCAATAGAATGAGAAGTATCCAGGCCAATAATCCCTATTCTTTTATTATCGGCGGCAATATCGGACTTTCGCCCTGCAAACAACGGATTGCCCAGAAGGCTCATGCCGATGGTAGCCGAGGCGCTCGTTTTAATAAAATTACGCCGTGTTTGTTTTGTTTTCATATCAATGATTCTTTGTTAAATCCTAAAAATTATTTTTATACTTTAGGCTCCCAGCCGGGTTCATAGGTCCTGGCCCACATTTGCATGGCTTCACCGTCGCCTAAAATTCTTCCATTTTCGGGATTTGTTCTGAGCTTTCTGCCTAAAAACTGGGAAATATTACCCAGATGACAAAGCACATTACTCTTTTGAATTTCATCTATCGGGGCATTATTCTGTGAATTATCCTGTATGGCTTTAAGAAAATCATGCATATGCGCATCACTGACATCACCGCCTGCCTGCAGATCATCGGCCTCTTCAATATCTTCCTCACTGGATGTCACCGGATTTCCTTCCCGGTCAAAAACCTTATAAGAACTTCGCGAGAGGATCATACTCCCGTCAGTACCATAAATTATAGCACCGGGACCGGCCGAATGCCCGGTACAACTCTTTCCGTCCCATACAATCATCTTCCGGCCTTCGTATTTAAAGCTTACAACCTGAGTATCAAAAAACTCCCAATCGTCCTCATAATGAAACCTTCCACCACTGGAGGAAACCAAAACAGGATAACTGTCGATACCCATGGCCCATCTTATCTCATCCACATTATGAACAGCATTGTTACCAATTTCACCGGTTCCCCATCTCTTGAACCAGTGCCAGTTATAATGGATCACGTTATCCCGGTAGGCTGTTCGGGGTGCCGGACCCTGCCAAAGGTCATAATCCAGCCAATCAGGCACAGGCGCCTTCTTCCCGTAACCAATAGATCCTCTCGGTCTTGCATATTCCGCCCTTCCATAATAGGGGCGGCCTATAATTCCATCTCTGATTTGTTGAATTCCTCTCTTGCATATTGATGAGGAACGGGTTTGGGTTCCTGCCTGTACAACCTTACCATACTTTTTCTGGGCTTTTACTATCAGTTCCCCTTCACGGGCATTGTGACTGATGGGTTTTTCAACATATACATGCTTCCCAGCATTAAGGGCCATAATACTTGCCGGGGTGTGCCAGTGGTCGGGAGCAGCAATAACCAGTGCATCTACCGAATCATCATCCAATGCCTTTCGGAAATCTATAACTCCTTTCGGTTTTCTGCCTTGTAAATCCTCTACCATCTTTACTCTCTCTTCAACAGCCCGCTGATCTACATCACAAATGTAGGCTACTTCCCCGATTTTAGAACGAACAACACTCTGTGCCAATGCACTGCCCCGGCTATGCACACCCATAACGGCAACTCGTACCCGGTCATTGGCGCCCGGTATATTCCGGGTGCTCTGGGCCTGCAAGTTATTCAACCCTGCAAATGTGATTCCGGCAGTACCTACTGCTACTTTTTTTAAGAAATCTCGTCGTGATTGTTCCATGATTTATTTTTTGATTCTTTTATATCGAGCAATTTAATTTTAATTAACCAATACATTCCCTCAGTTTGTCGACCCAAACCGGTATGTCCTCGTAGGGAGCATCCTCTTCATATTCAAGGGAAACATATCTTCTGTATCCTTCATTCTTGAGCATACGAATGACTCTTTCCGGATCAGTGGAGATGGATCTGCCTCCCTCAACCGTTGATCTTACATTTACTTTCAACTGAACAACCACGGCATAGGGTGCAACTTCCGCCATTTGTTTGTACCAGTTATCAGCAAAATTTCCTGTATCCAGGTTGGCGCCAAACCAGGGAGAATCTATCTCCTGGATGATCTTTATCACCTGTTCGGAAGTGGTCGGAAAACCACCATGGTTTTCAATGGCCAAAACAATGCCCTTTTGACTTGCATAGTCAACACATTCCTTCATATTGGGGATAACCCAGTCATAGGCATCCTTTTCGGTATAACCCTCAGGTATGTGTCCACCACCAAAAACCCTGATGGAAGGAGCTCCCAGTATAGCAGCCTTATCTACCCAGTATTTAACATCTTCCACCTGTTTCTTTCTTTCTCCTTCATCCGGTGTAATAAAATCATTTCCAATGGCTGTTCCACTGATATCCAGACCCAGATGGAAACACTTGTTTCTCAGATCCAGTAAATATGAATCCTCTTCGGATTCAAAGAAATAGGACGTTGGCTCTGTGCCATCCAGCCCGAGCTTATCGCAGTAATCAATGAACTCTGTCATGGTCAGCTTGTCATTTCTGAAATGATTAACAAAAGAATAGGCTGACAAGCTAAGCTTAATCCTTGAATCATTGATTTTTGCTGTGTTGGAAGAGGCAAAAAGGGTTCCCGGATTAAATGCAGTAAGGCCTGCGCCTAACGCACTCAGCTTTAGGAATGATCGACGTGTAAAAGAATTATTACTCATAATAATTTAAATTTAATAAGTTTTTAATAAAGTTGAAAAATATGAAATCAAAATGAAGATATCAAGCCTAAATCCAATTATTCTGGTATAAGCCCTTTATTCAAACTGCTTCACGTATTCCAGGAATTTTTTTGCAGTATTATCCAGATTTTCAACAGAGCCTCCTCCTTTCAGCACTTCACACATTTCATAAACCAAATATCCCTGGTAGCCGATTTCTTTTAAAGTATTGAAGTAGGTTTCATAATCAATAATGCCTTCACCTATGGGAACAGCACGAAGCACATCATCCTGTCCGATATAATTTGTCAGATTCGACTCATAACGGAACCGTGGCAAACGCACATAATCCGCGGCAATGGTATTAACAATAAAAGGTTTCATTTTTATAATGGATTGCCGGATTTCCTCAGAACTTAATCCTTCAAGAGTAGGGGACCAGGCATCCCAGCCTGCCTTTACATTAGGGTGATCAACTTCATTCAGCAGCCAATACATGGCATCGTGGTGCAGGGCAATATCGTGGTGGTTTTGAACGGCCAGGGTAACATCATATTTGGCCGCTTTCTCTCCGGCCAGTTTCAGGCCTTCCACCACTTTCCCGTATTGGGTATCATAATCAACTCCTTCATGCTCATAACCGGTGAATATCCGCAC
>JAGXLC010000284.1 GCA_018334875.1 Bacteroidales bacterium
CGGATAAAAGAAATGCATTTCCAAATATTCAGTGGCAAAAAACATATTACAATTAGTACCTTACTTTTTATTTTCTTGCATTTTTTGGCAGAAAATGAAATTCTAATATCTAATTTCGAAATTCTAAACAATGTCAAATGACCAAACAAAGAAATTTCAAAACAACCCAATAGACAAAGAGCACTCATGAAAATCTTTGGTTCTATTTTAATTAAGTTTGAATAAGATGTTTTGATCTCTGGCAACTGCCAGATTGAACATTAGTATTTGTTTAGGATTTAGAAATTTGGATTTCCAGTTTATCTGGGTTAGGATTATCATAAAAAGATTGATAATTTGGTCTTGCAGCTTAAGCTATTATAAATATAGCTTAAGTCTGAATATAAGGGATAATAACAAAATCCTGACAATTGCAGCTATTAAATCAATAAAAAGTAAATATGAAACAAAAGTCACATTCAAAGAGATTTCCGGTTGGTCGTCGCAACTTTCTTAAGACGCAGCTTTTGCTTGGTTTCGGAGTCCTTTCTGGAGGAACTGTGCTGCAAAATGCCTGCAGTTCCCCGGATAAGAAGAGTAAAACTACAGTTTCCGGCCTGGATGAACTACGGGCCAAATACCTTGAGTGCCTCGGTGGCGAATTCCCTGAATTTCCACCTTTGAAACCTGAATTAAGGGAGACCCTGCAAAAGGATGGTTACCGGATCGAATCCCTTACCTATGAGGTGCAACCCGGTGAGCGCATACCGGCACTGTTGCTGGTTCCGGATACTGCCACCGGAGATAATCCTGCTCCGGGAATTGCTGTCTGGCATCAACATGCCGGACAATATCACCTGGGAAAATCAGAACCTGCAGGCCTGGAAGGAAATCCCATGCATCATACAGGTGTTTCCCTCGTCCGGGAAGGTTATGTGGTACTATGCCCTGATGCATTATGCTTTGAGGAGCGTCAGGATCCTACCGGAAAACTGGATGGCGGGAAATACGAGCGGTTCGAATTTCTCCGTGAAGTCGTCCGTGGCAGGAGCCTTGCATGGAAAAACATCCTTGACATGAAGCAATCCATCACCTTGCTGAGTGAGCGGCCTGAGGTAAACGGGGATCTTATCGGCTGCTATGGACATTCAATGGGATCAACCCATTCATGGCTGGTTGGTCCGCTGGAGCCCCGACTTAAGTGTGTTGTTGGAAACTGCTGCCTGCCAACCTATGATGCCATTGAAGCGGAACACCTTTTACATTGTTTTCCCAATTTTGTACCCGGATGGAAAAAGTATGGCGATACCCCGGAAATTGCATCCCTGATTGCGCCAAGGCCCCTTCATCTGAATTTCGGGGAAGCCGACCACGGCAGTCCTGTCGAATTTGTTAAAAAGGGTTTGAAACGCATTGAAGCAGTGTACAAAAGGGAAGGGGCCGCCGGGAATTTTACCTCTTTCATTGAACCCGATAAGGGCCATGTCCTTTCCCAGGCAATGTGGCAGAAGGTAAAAACGTGTTTCGCCCGGCATCTTAAAACCGGTTAACATATAATCCAATGGTTAGAAGTCCTATTCCAGCAGCTTATCATCATTGACTCCCATGAATCCCGCATCCAGGGACCTTCGCAACAAGAGCGTGAGTAACATGCGGATTTCATGGCAATACAGGCAGAGTTTATGAAACCCGCATCCAGGAACTTTCACAACAAGGCAATGAATAAAGCATGCGGGTTCCATGGAGGGTAAGCACAACATTCGAACTTTACGATATTTTTTAATTGAACTATAAACCTATAATTAAGCTTTACACGAATGAAACCCGCATGCAGGAACCTGCACAACAAGAATATGATTAACATGCGGGTTCCATGGTAATACGAGCAGAGTTTCTGAATTTGGTATATATATCAATTTGAAATTCAATTTTTTAATAAACTGTTACGCTAATGAATTTACCATGTAAATCAAATTGGAATTCAAACCTTTAATAAACTGTTGCCAAAATGAAACCTTCATGCCCAAAATGGACACAAAAGGCGGATGTATAAATTATGAAGGTTCCATGGGTATTTTACTGAATTACTTATATGATACATTTTCATTAATATAGAAATTAATAACTTAAACAAACTGCTATACTAATGAAATCTATAGAAACGAAAATATTTCTACATTTTGCAATAAAACATTAAATTTGGTAAATATTATTTGAGTTCAGTCTAAAAAGTGTTAAACTAAGAAGATGCCACTAAAACTCCAAAACACTAAAACCCACAAAAAAGAAATATTCGGTATTTTGTTTTTAGTGTAATTTTGTGTTTTTGTGTTTTGGTGGCGGAAACAAGCTTTTTAGACGGGACTCTTATTTCGAATGTCGAATATTTATCTATCTAAAAATATGGGAGAAATCATGAAAAATGTAAAAATCATGCCTTGTCTGGATATGAAAGACGGACGGGTAGTAAAAGGGGTTCATTTTGTGGATATTAAAGATGCTGGTGATCCGGTTGAAAACGCAGCTTTCTATCAAAAAGAAGGAGCCGATGAACTAGCCATGCTTGATATTGCGGCTACCATTGAAAATCGGGGTACAAGACTCGAATGGGTCAGAAATGTTTCATCTGTTATTGACATTCCGCTGACAGTTGGTGGAGGAATATCCTCCCTTGAGGATATTGAGATGGTATTGGAAGCAGGCGCTGATAAGGTTTCAATGAACAGTGCTGCTGTCAAGGATGCCGGCCTAATAAAAAAGGCAGCCCATCAATTTGGTTCAGATAAAATTACAATTGCCATAGATGCCAGAAGAAATTCCGAAATGCCATCGGGTTTTGAATTGGTAATTAGCGGAGGTAAAAAACCGGTTGGACAAGATGCTGTAGCATGGGCAAAGAAATGTCAGGAACTGGGTGCAGGTATCATTTTGCCAACCAGTATGGATGCAGATGGCACAAAAGACGGATATGATATTGAATACACAAAGGCCATTTCCGATGCAGTGGAATTGCCTGTGGTCGCTTCAGGTGGAGCAGGAAAACCGGAACATTTTTATGAGGGAGCAGCAAAAGGCGGAGCACAAATCCTGCTGGCTGCTTCTGTTTTCCATTATCGTACTTTAAGTATCAGGGAGGTAAAAAAATATCTTAAGGAGAGGGGGTTGGAAGTTAATCTGGGTTAGAATCAACAAAGGAGATCTAAAAGGTAGGTAGTGCGTATAACATTGATTAGAAATACGAAGACAATATATTTAGTGTAAAAATAAACCAACTTTAAAAATGAAAAGCACCAGTTTATTATGGGTTATTCTTCTGCTGGCTTTTTTTCAGTTTGCAGGGCATAACCAACCCAGCGACAGCAAGGCCGAAGAGGAATACTTCAAGGTCTATCCCATCGGAAAGGTGGTGAAAGAGAACGGAAAAACCACGATTGTGCTGGACAAAAAGTACGAGCCAGGGCTGTTGAGGTTTGAGAAATTGTCTCATGTGACGGTAGTCTGGTGGTTTCACCTAAACGACAATCCGGAAGATAGATCTGTGCTGCAGGTTCATCCCCGGGGAAATTCATCCAATCCGCTGACCGGTGTATTTGCAACCCATTCTCCGGTTCGTCCCAACCTGATTGCCATCACCCGGTGCCGGGTAATTTCCGTTAAGGATAATGTGATTGAGATTGACGGCATAGATGCCTTTGACGGCACACCCGTGCTGGATCTGAAGAGCTGACAAAGTAATGAATTATGCCAATGATGATTGATAATAAAAACTTAATCAGATTTCTGTTTACAGAAATGTTATGAGCAATCTCGAAAATAATTAACTACAAATTTTGAGAAATCATGGAAAACATCAGCAGTAATTCATTTGACACTTCTCTGATGACGGAATGGATCAAAAAAATGACAAGTTTTGGTCCACGGCGGGCAGGAAGCACTGCCGGCCAAAAGAATGAACATTTCTTGATGGAGCAATTGAGGGATTTCGGCATTGAAAATGTTCATAAAGAACCTATTCCTATAGAATACAGGGAAACTCAGAAAGCAGTTCTCGAAGTTGATGATGGGGAAGGATTTAAGCCAATAAAAGTACAATGGATACCCTTCAGTGCATATACCCCGGAGAAGGGAATTGAAGGGAACCTAGTTTATGCTGATCCTGGAAAAATCATTCAGGGTGGTCATTGGAAAGGAAAGATCATTCTGACTGATATTTGTTTCCCTATGCTTGATGTAAAACTTATTTCAAAGTTTTCACTTGGACGTTATGATCCGGAGGGTACCATGCTTGATATCAAACATCCGGCTACCTGGGTAAGAAAGAACTGGCACTTTTACAGAAAGGCAATTAAAAATGGAGCCATTGGGTTTATTGGAATTCTAAAAGATCAACCGGGAGGATCTTATCGCATGTATGCTCCATATGGTTTTAAAGAAAAAAATATCCTGGATAAGCCGTTACCGGGTTTCTGGGTAAGCAGGGAGTATGGCCCAAGGCTCCGTGAGCTAGCAAAAAAAGGGAATACTCGGGTAAAAATGATCCATGTCGGAGAACATAAGTCGGAAATCACCAATAACATAGTGGGTGAAATTGCCGGACAGAGCGATGAAATAGTAATTCTGCACTGTCATCATGATTCACCGTTCAAATCTCCGGTAGAAGATGCCTCCGGGTGTGCTGTAGTTTTAGCTTTGGCAAAGCATTTTGCAAAAGAGAAAGACAATAAGAGGAAAATATTGATTCTTTTTACTGCAGGTCATTTTTATGGTTCCATTGGTACCCGCACTTTTATCCGGGATCATATGAAGGATATTGTACCAAAAGTAGCTATAGAAATATCCATTGAACATATAGCAAAAGAAGCTATAGAAAATCCTAAAGGAGAACTTATTTCTAGTGGTCAACCTGAAGGAACAGGAATCTTCGTCCCTTTTAATTCCGGAATGGTTCATGCTGTATTGGAAAGTGTGAAGCGTAATTCTGTGGATCGTGTATTCTTATTACCACCTGAGGGGCCATTAGGAGATTACCCACCTACTGATGGTGGAGATTGGTATGAAGCCGGAGTACCCCTGGTGAATATAATCTCAAATCCAGTATACCTTCTCAATGAGGAGGATGATTTCGACTGGGTTATGGAAGATAGATTGCCGAAAGTAGCAGGTGCTGTTGCAGATATAGTCCGCAAAACGGACCTTATGAACAGAGAATCCATTGGCCTGGTTGAGTTTTCAGGTTTTAAGTTAAAAATGAAACTGATTAAGAAACTGGTAAGAATGAAAACTACCAGAT
>JAGXLC010000285.1 GCA_018334875.1 Bacteroidales bacterium
TTGGAAAAAAAACAGGATGTAGCATTTGACTTTTCCGGAGTTGCAGAAGTGGGACTGAGCAAGGACGGAAGCTTCTATTATGTCACCGAAGGAAACAAAACAAAAGCAGAGGAATATCAATCCGGCCGGTTCTATCATTTAAAGGTGGAGATCGATCTGGAATCGGGAAAATACAACTTCTACGTGGATGACGAGTTGGTGGCTGATTTTGTGCCACTGACACAAAAGGAAGAAAAGATCACCAGTCTGACAATACATTCAGCGCATCAGGTTATTCTCGATGATCTTTGGGGAGTCGGATATGAGTTGCATGAGAGAGGTTCCAGAACCCATCCTTATTTTATCAACACATTCATTGACCAGGATTTTTCAGCACCTCCCACCCCTGAGGGATTCGAGGAGCCCGGATACGATGATTCAGAATGGCCTGTGACCCCGTACAGGCGTTATGCCCATGGGGGAGAACGCCACCGGGATGAAGCCTTATATTTACGCAAAAAACTGAAACCGGGTAATTTTGAACGCGCCCGGTTAAATATAGAAACGGTACGGCCTTCAGGCGAAATCTATATAAACGGTAAACGAATCAAGGAGGTAGGCCGCGTACCCGAAACCATTGATGTAAGCGAAGTATTGAAACCGGGCGAGGAAAACCTGATTGCAGTGAGAGTGAACCCTTATGAAGTGGGTGCAGTAAAGCATCATATGAGCACAGACAAGTGGTCGAGCTGGTTTGCCGGACTCATGGAGCTGGAATTAACCAGGGATTCCTATGTTGAGGATGTTTTCGCCTATACCACAGAAATTAACGGTTCAGCCAATGTAAAATTACAGATCAAAGCAGTTTCAGAGAATAAAAACGGATTTTCCGGGAAGCTGGTTACTGAATTTTACCCCTGGTATCCTGAAGAAAACGATCAGGTAGCAGCACAGTCTGTGAAAACCGTTCAACTGGATAAAGGCACATCATCAAATATTGAAGAACAGGTGACAGTGGAAAATCCCGATTTGTGGACCACAGAATCTCCGAATCTATACAAAGTCAGGGTTGAACTTCAGGATGAAAACGGTCAGCCGGTGGATGATCATGTATTGACTACCGGCATACGTACCATTGGTCAACAAGGAGGTACTTTCCGGATAAACGGTAAGCCTGAAGTACTGTTCGGGCCGTTGGTCTTCAACCAGCCTTATCCACTTGAAAAGGTGTCGCAATGGATGTTCAGCCCACCAAAATCCAAATGGGTAGAGACCATTCTGGAAACAAAAAAGATGAACGGCAATGCCATTCGAATGAGCGTTCATGATAAGCGGGTTGCAGGCGTTAATGACAAACGGCTGGCTCAAATCGGCGATCAGATGGGCATTATGTTCATGTGGCAAACGCCCTGCTGGATCAGAGAAGGAACCATCAGGGACTTTGATTTTGAAGCCCTTCCCAAATATATGCACATCGTACAAAACAATCCGAGCATCGTTCTTTGGCAACCGGGCAATCATCCCTCCGAGTATCCTCCGGAATGGTATGGCAGGGTACTGAAAGAGATCAGCGATGAAGACCCGAGTCGCCTGGTTTCTCCGGCAGCAGATCTTGACCATATAGGCCTGGAAGATGATCAAATGCCGGCCGAAGACGGAGATATCATCCCTGGGTGGAAGCATCCCCAGCTTGCGCGGGGCAACATGGAGCAGGTTGCCGCTTATGGTGAGGACTGGCGTGCTATCCGGAAACTCGGAACAGGAATTGATGAAAAAGTGGCCGATTATAATGACAGGTTGCGTTTGAGCTATCTAAACAGCGACACCCACGGCTGGTTCGATTATGAAAGTGAAGAGACCATTGGCATGCCCAACTGGAATCTCCATAAGGGCAAGCCGTATTACCGCATGTATTCCTATGAGAAGCATTATAATGAAGGGAATTTAGGCCGGGTACTGGAATTATCCGAATGGAAAGAAAGTCAGGCCTGGCAGGCACTGAGCGCTTACGAGACCTACCGGAAAAAGCGGTGGCTGGATTATGACGGTATGAACTGGTGTCCTTTAAGAGGCGGTCCCAATACGGCCACCTATATGAAGCCGGTAATAGAATACAGCGGAGAAGCCAAACTCAGCTACCATGCATTGCAAATGGTATATCAGCGTATTCTGGCAGGAAGCAAAAATGTCGATCTTGTTTACGGACCGAATGATGAGATACCGGTCATTGTCATGAACCTGGGCAAAAGCAGAACCGTTGATGTCGAAGCAGTGGTAAAAACCATCGATGGCGAACAAGTGGCCAAAAAGAAGTTTACCGGTATTGAATTAAACGCCGGACGGACAGTAACAGAAGTAGCCCGGTGGAAACCCGATCTTGAACCCGGAAAATATTATGGTTTTGAATATTATGTGAGGGAATAGTAGTTTATCCGTTGGAGAATGCGGGGCCGTGCTATGACGCCCCGAATACACCTTTCCCCTTCTTCTAACTATTTAGAGTCTGTCTATAATGTCCGCTGGCTACGTTACGCTCGTTTTGAATGCCAGTCATTTACATCAAGTAAACTCCTGGCATTCAAAACTCGCAAGCCTTGCCAGCGAACATTCTAGCCAAGACTCTTTCAAATCTATTTGACTTTATGGACACTAATTATTTAATCCCTAGCGGGGCTTTAGCTGTAATCCAGATCAATATCGATAGAATTCATCTAATCATTCAGTTTTGGAAAAAGGCGCCGGTATTTTAACCAAATCCTGTATGACTTTTCCCTCATGCTCAAACCGAGCAAGCGTATATACATTTCCTTCAGGCCCGATCGCTATAGAGTTTACATAGGTTGGCCGCTCACCATCCCTGTAGAAAATTCGGCCATGGTCAATATATTTCTCTCTGGGAATGTTATAAGTGACCAAATGCAGATTCTCCAATCCTTTTGCCGCACCCATCGCTATGTCTTCTTTACCCTTCACTCGTTCTCCATCCCTGTAAATGGGTCCACCGGTAAGATAATACAGGGTCTCTCCGTCGGGGCCCAGTTCAAAACCAAGATAACCATAACTGAACTGATCGAACATCCCGCTTCGCTTTGAAGGCTCAGAAGTAATCCGTTCCACAATTTCAACATTCGGCTTCCGCGGATCAAATCTGAACAAATAGCCTGAATTGCCATGCACTCCATAGGCAACATTCTCCGGAGGATACCAGACTATCCGACGCCAATTGTATTGCATACTTCCGGGCCGAGTATGATCGTATTCTCCGAAGTAATTCTTTCGCAGATCAACGCCTTCAACCTGTTCGATCGTCCCTGAAGTCGGACTATAGCTAAATATGTTCCCCTTTGCGGTGGAATAATACACAGAGCCATCTTTGGGGTCAACAAACATAGAGCGGCACAGTACCCGGTAATCCTTTCCTGGCGTACCAGCTTCGCCATTTGCGGAAATTTTTCCAAGATTTTTCAGTTCATCTTTCCCCACATCATAATGAAGAAAATACCCTTTCGGCCAGGAAATAGCATAAATATGGCCGCGCTCCGTATCCATGGTCAGGGTCACAATTGCTTCTCCCTCAGGCGCCATAGCCAAATCCTCAAATTCTCTATTGGACATATCATAGGCCAATATATGCCCTCCGGGGTAAAGTTTATAGCCATCAGGCGGATTCTGAACCATCGTCTCCATGCCGTCAATCATCTCGTAATAACCGGCATGGGTTGCAAAATAAAGTTTACCGGATCTTTCATAAAAATTTGTATGCACTTTTCCCTGTGGAATAGCATTTGAGCCGGCCTCCCCACATATTTCCGTCAGATCACCCAAATAATCTATTTCTTCATCCAAAGGATCAAAGGCATATACTTTCCCTCCCACATCAATGTCTTCGGAGGAAAGGCAATAATATATCCGTCCGTCACTCGCCGTGGTGATGGCATTATACGTATCATGGGCCAGTTCAAAGCCCGAGTAATAATGTTTGGCTACCAACGGATGAGGCGTGGGGGCATACTGTGCTTTAACAGAAATAAAAAAGCCGGTAAACAAGGTCAATGCAATGGTTAAAAGCAACGCTTTGGTTAGAAATACGAATGTTTTCATTGGGTCTTTCTTTTTTATCAAATAGTCTGATAATGACTTAATTGCAAAATAATTCAAATGAATAACTCGCCACAAAATCTCCAAAACACAAAATCCCACAAAACAAAAAAATAGTGTTTTATTTTGATGTCATTTAGTGTTCCTGACCTGTTAGCATGCGGGGTTCGTGTTTTAGTGGCATAAAGAAGCCTTTTTATACTGGAGTCAATAAATATTTACACAATTTTTGTTATAATTTTAACCTTACCGGCCAATTTTTGCCAAAAAAAAGTAAGAATTTGACCGGTAAGGTACTAACGGTAATTATTTTATCCCCGGGAGGATATTACCGATTAATTTCCAACCAATTCCGATTCAGGCATGTCCACTCCTGCTTGCCTGGCCAAGTCCAATACTTCCTGAATAATTCTGGTCTCAATATCGGCATTCCATGTACCCGGCAAACCATAAACCATTTGCGAAGTTATCCCTTCATATCCCCCTTCACGTAGAATACGAACTGAGGGTATGTACGACATCACATCATTGGAATAACCCAATACAAAAATATCCTGGCCGAATATCCGCTTCAGCCGGATGGTATAATCTATGACCACTTCTCCTCCTAAACTGACGATGGGTTGATCACCAAGCTTCCACACTTGCACAGGATAGGGGTAGGAACCCCTAAGGGGTTCGCCTTGTCTTATCTTCTCCTGAATACGGCTGGCCCATCGTTTCTGATATCCTGAAGCTTCTTCTATCATTTCCAATAAAGCCTCTTCATCCGGAAAACCCGTTAGAGACAATTCCACCTCGGAATAGGCAGTAGATAACCGGGGTGGTAACTCCTGCATCTCCTCGTCAAGAACTCTGTCCACCGCGGCTGCAAGTTCCCGGCCATACTGCCGGGCCAGTCCGACACTCCGGCGGGGTAAAGGATTCTGGTCTCCTCCCGCTCCCTGAAAAAAAATTGCGGTGGCACCGGGATGGGATTTTTCCAGTTCCAGTTGGGCAAATCCCGGATAATCTCCCGACCACTTGTAAAAACTTAACGTTGTGGGGTGGCATGCATACCCGAATGCTACAGCCATGAGTTTCCCTTCCTCATCCTCCACTTTGATTACCGGAACCGCGTAATCATTGGGACCGGTCAAATCCGTTTGCCTGTTCAATAATTCACTGTCTCTC